>JBJELA010000311.1:0-7417 GCA_051878915.1 Candidatus Weimeria sp. | reverse complement strand
GTGCCCCTTTATAATTTACTCTCTTTTTGATCGGTATCAGTCTGTTGTAAGCTCTGGATACTTCTCAACGATTGCTGTGTCGAACTGTTTAATTGCGTCATCATATGATGCGTTGCCGTCGAAGTAGTTCTTCATAGCTGCCTGGAATTCCTCGTTGCAGCCCTGATCATAGTTGGAGATATTTGACATATCAACCTTCTCAGCGCCCTCTTCAAGGAGCTTATATGGGTTCTGTCCGCCAAGAACTGCATTTCCGAAGGAGTCATCTGTTGCAAGTGTATTAAGAACAGTCTTGCTATTTACGCAGTCAGAATCCTTCTTTGCGATGTCTGTAAGGATATCCTGGTCTGTTGTCATCTTAAGGATGATGTCCTTTACAAGAGTCGGGTTATCTGTGCCTGTAGCAGCTGCGATCCATGTGCCGCCCCAATAGAAGCTCTGAGGTCCTACGCAGAAGCCCCAGCCGCCTTTGTTAGCGATTGAACCGTCCTCATCTGCATGCATTGAGAAGTTGATGAGCCATGCTGGTCCGAAGTAGCAGAATACCTTGCCATCCGGGAAGAAGCCCTTGCTCCAGTCATCTGACCAGAGGTCTGCTGTGGTTGTCTCACCAGCGTCTACAAGCTTCTTGGAGTCGTCTACCCACTGCTTGATGTTTGGATCGATAACAACCTTGTTATCCTGAACCCAAGGTCCGGATACGTTGTTTGAGTAAACTCTGTATGTATCGTTTACAGTTGATGTGATCTTGTATCCCTTGCTCTTAGCCTTTGCAGCTACATCGTTGAACTTGCTCCAGTCTGAAACAGCCTCCTGAACCTTATCCGGATCATCTGTTCCAAGAACAGCCTTTGCTGCATCACGGTTGTAGATCATACCTGCTGAGCAGGCCTGCCATGATGAACCTTTGATGTTACCGTCGGAATCCTTTACGATATCCTTTGTGTAATCGAACTGGTCAGCAAGGTCATCATCTGTTATTCCTAAGTCTGAAAGCTTCATTGTTACGTCACTGTTTACATACTTCAGTGCGTAATCTGCTTCCATAAGGAAGATATCAACCTTGTCGTCTGCGCTTGCGTTTGCGTTGTCCGGAAGGACCTTATCGAGGTTGTTCTGGTAAGCGTTGTCATCTGAAGGAGTGATGATCCAGTTTACTGTTACATCACCAATCTTACCGGTGTTGTCGCCTGTCTCCTCATAGCCTGGATAATGATCTGTTATCCTGCTCTTGAACTCTTCGTTCCAGCACTCGATGTTAAGGACTTTGCCTTCCTCTTCTGTCTTGGTTGAAGAATCACCTGTGCTTGCCTTTGAAGAATCTGATGATGAAGAAGATCCTCCGCATGCTGTCATCGGGACTACCATGGCTGCTATAAGAGCAGCGCTAATGATGTTTTTTACTTGTCGTTTCATGATTTGCCTCCCTTGGGTATCACGTTAAATAGTTATTTCAGAAGGTCTTACGGCCTTTACTGACTAATTGATTCTGGAGAGTTTCTTTACTGTCTCTCCTTTGACTAAGGTCCCGCTTACCATCAATTCCTCTACTATAACGTTCTTCGGATTCTCGATTATCTGGATCAGCTCTCTTGCTGAAACCTTTCCGATCTCCTCAGTGTCCTGTTTCAATGTAGTAAGCTTTGGCCTGATCATCTGTGACATCGGTATTCCATCGTATCCTACACAGCTCAGGTCATCCGGAACAGATACGCCCAGGCTGTCAAGAACCTGAACACATCCTATATATGTGTAATCATCCGGAAACATGATCGCTGTCGGCGGATCCGGCAGATCAAGGAGCTCTCTCAGCCTCTCGGCTGTCTTTCTGATATCGTGATATCTGCTTTCAACCACGTACTCCTCAGGAATTACGAGATTAAATTCCTTTACTGCTTTGTAGAACCCTGTAAGTCTTTTGATCGTGACTGATGTCATCTCGCCGTGAATGAAAGCGATCTTCCTGTGTCCCATCTGATACAGATATGAGACCAGATCAAATGCTCCACTCGAGTTATCACTCATCACACAGCTGTGACTGTCAAAAGCATAGTCGATAGTCACTGTCGGGAACTCGCTCATCACAAGCTCTCTGACCTGCGGATTCGTGAAATCCACACTGGCGATCAGCACACCATCTACTCTTCTGTAACGGCAATGCTGTAAAAACGAATTACCTCCAACCTTCTGGCTGATGAATGTGATATCGTACCCATGATCCTCCAGCTCGTTTTTCGCACTGTTTAAAATGTGTGAAAAGAACTCATGTGTGAGTCCGCTCATCGTCTCATCCTCGAAAACCACTCCGATGTTATGAGAGATGTTTGTTTTCAGCATTCTCGCAGCCGCGTTCGGCATGTAGTGAAGCCTCATCGCTGTCTGCTTGATCCTGGCTGCTGTCTCAGGTCCGACATCTCCGTATCCATTCAGTGCCTTGCTGACTGTCGCTGTAGAAACTCCGCATTCATTCGCTATGTCTTTGATTCTAACCATATCATCACTGCCTTCTTCTAAAACGATTTATGAGTACTGCCTTTTTCTGTTGTACCCTAATTTCGTGAAAAAGTAAACAGCGGCTTCTGGTTTCTCGCTTGACTTATTGCGAAATCGTTTTTGTAATTATGATTATAGTCGCGGCCCCCTTTATTGTCAACCTGTGAATTTTACCAATTTTTAACTTTTGTTTTTGTGCAAATTGCACAATTTTGAGAAAAAATATTTTTTTTATCTTTACATTATTTCATATTGGTAGTAAAATAAAAAACAGAATTACGAAAACGAATTCGTTCGCAAACCGTTGAAAATTCAAGGTTCTTAAGAAACGATACTTCTTTTTTTCTTAGTTTTCGATAATTCTTCATAATTCAACACGAAATTGTTCACGAAAAGCAGGAGGACTTTCTATGAGATACGGTCATTTCGATGATGCTGCACGAGAATACGTAATAGATACTCCCAGAACTCCACTTCCATGGATCAACTATCTGGGATCTACAGATTTTTTCAGCCTGATCTCTAATACGGCCGGAGGCTACAGCTTCTATAAAGACGCCAAGCTTCTCCGTCTTACCAGATACAGATACAACAATTGTCCATTAGATAACGGGGGACGTTATTACTATATAAAAGACGGTGACACAGTGTGGAACCCAGGCTGGCAGCCGGTACAGACAGAGCTCGATGAGTATTCCTGCCGGCATGGCATGGGTTACACACGTATCACTGGCGTTAAGAATCAGATAGAAGCCTCTCTTCTGGCTTTTGTCCCTCTTCACGATTCATGTGAGATCAACAGGCTGGTCATCACTAATAACAGTGATTCCAGCCGTCATCTCGATCTTTTCAGCTTTGTAGAGTTCTGCCTCTGGAACGCGCAGGATGATATGTCTAATTTCCAGCGTAACTTCTCTACCGGTGAGGTTGAGGTAATTGGCAGCACTATTTATCATAAGACAGAATACCGTGAGAGAAGAAATCACTACGCCGTCTTCAGCGTTAACTGTCCTGTTGACGGATTTGATACCTCGAGAGATGAATTCATCGGCGTATATAACGGATTTTCAGATCCACAGGTTGTAAAAGAAGGAAAAAGCCACAACAGTATTGCTCATGGCTGGCAGCCGATCGGAAGCCATCATATCTCGATCGACCTTGAGCCAGGCGAGAGCAGGAGCTTTATCTTCTTATTAGGATACTGTGAGAATCCAAAGGATCAGAAGTGGGAAGCTCCGAATGTCATCAATAAGGCTCCGGCCAAAAGGCTTATCGAAGCTTACTCAACGGACGCTCAGGTTGACGCAGCCTTTAATGAACTGAAGAAATACTGGAACGATCTTCTTTCCCGCTACACCCTGACAAGCAAAGACGAGAAGCTCAACCGGGTCGTAAATATCTGGAACCAGTACCAGTGTATGGTAACCTTCAATATGAGCCGTTCCGCCAGCTACTATGAGAGCGGTCTTGGCCGCGGCATGGGATTTCGTGATTCATGCCAGGATCTCCTCGGTTTCGTTCATCTGATCCCGGACCGCGCCAGAAGCAGGATTATCGATATCGCAAATACCCAGTTCGAGGACGGCAGCACCTATCATCAGTACCAGCCTCTTACAAAGCGCGGTAACGCTGATATCGGAGGCGGATTCAATGATGATCCGCTCTGGCTTATCGCCGGAACAAGCGCTTATCTCCGTGAGACCGGAGACTACTCCATTCTCGATGAGATGTGTGATTTTGACAACGACAGATCCAAGGCAGCTCCGCTGATGGAGCACCTTAGAAGAAGCTTTGGTTTTACCACTACTCATCTCGGTCCTCATTCTCTTCCGCTTATCGGTAGAGCCGACTGGAATGACTGCCTGAACCTGAACTGCTTCTCTGAAGAGCCTGGTGAAAGCTTCCAGACCTTCGGTCCTAGTGAAGGTCCTGTAGCTGAATCTGTATTCATCGCCGGTATGTATGTAAAGTACGGCAACGAATATGCTGATATCTGTGATCATTTAGGTCTTAAGGATGAAGCTTCTGACGTCAGATCCAAGGTTAATGATATGACAGAGGCCGTTGAGAACGCAGGCTGGGATGGAGAATGGTTCATCCGTGCGTTTGACGCCTATGGCAATCCGGTCGGAAGCCACACCTGCGAGGAGGGCCAGATCTATATCGAGCCTCAGGGCATGTGTGTAATGGCCGGCATCGGCAAGGACGACGGCAAGGCAGAGCAGGCTCTCGAGAGCGTTAAGGAAAGACTCGATTCGAAGTTCGGTATCATGCTTCATCAGCCGGCATATACAAAGTACCATGTCGAGCTTGGTGAGATCTCCTCTTATCCGCCTGGATATAAAGAGAATGCCGGAATTTTCTGCCACAACAATCCGTGGATTGCCTGCGCGGAGACAGTTGTAGGCCATGGTAACAGAGCCTTCGAGGTATTTAAAAAGACCTGCCCTGTTTATCTCGAGGATATCAGTGAGATCCACAGGACCGAGCCTTATGTATATTGCCAGATGGTAGCCGGCCGTGACGCAGCCACCTTCGGTGAAGGCAAAAACAGCTGGCTTACCGGAACCGCAGCCTGGACCTTTACAACCATCAGCCAGTATATTCTCGGTATCTATCCGACGCTTGACGGACTTTCGATAAATCCGTGCATCCCTTCGGATGTAGATAAATACACAGTTGACCGCATCTACAGAGGTGCCACATACCACATTACGGTTACGAATCCATCTCATGTAGAAAAAGGCATCAGGTCACTCACTGTCGACGGAGTCAGAATCGATGGTAACGTGATCGCTCCGGCGGAAAAAGGCGCCGAAGTCTATGTAATGGCAGAAATGGGTTGATTACCCTTCTGTATAGCTCCTCCTTCAAACCTCCCTTTGTGAGAGAAAAAGCCGCGTCCCCTGAACCAGGCGCGGCTTTTTTATTTTTTTATTGACACCAAACAGCTTTAATCGGATAATATCTATGTTACTTTTTGTTCAACACATGTTTTTCATGGGAGTATAATTATGTTTACAGGGACAATATGGTCACTTGTACCTCCACTCGTGGCGATCATCCTGGCGCTGATCACCAAGGAGGTCTATCTTTCACTTTTCGTAGGAATCGCGATCGGAGCCGCGTTCGCGGCTGAATTCAATTTCTGGAAAGCCTTTGATACACTTTTCAACACGATGATCAGCTCCGTTGATTTCAGTATACTGATGTTTATGGTGCTGCTCGGTATGATAGTAGTTCTTATGCAGCGCTCCGGCGGAACCAAGGCGTACGGTGACTGGGCCGCAAAGCACCTCAAGTCAAAGCGTTCTGCAGAAGTCGCCACCAGCCTTCTCGGATGCCTCATCTTTGTAGATGATTACTTTAACTGTCTTACAGTCGGCTCTGTTATGAGGCCTATTACAGACAAATACAAGGTAAGCCACGCAAAGCTCGCGTATATCATAGACGCGACAGCTGCTCCGGTCTGCATCATAGCTCCTATCTCGAGCTGGGCTGCCGCAGTCAATTCCTATGTGCCAAAGGGCAGCTCGATGTCCGGATTCCAGATGTTCGTATCGACGATACCGTTCAACCTTTACGCACTGTTAACTATATATATGGTATTCTTCACCAGCGCTTTGGGATTTGACTTCGGCCTTATGAAGAAGCATGAGGACAACGCCGCCAAAGGCGACCTCTATACCTCTGGCGGAGAGGAATTCAAGGATGCCCAGAAATTGCAGGACGCGATGGACGCCACACACAGCCGCGGCAGGGTTTATGACCTGATACTTCCGATGGTCGTGCTCATTATTACCTCCATAGTAACAATGATCTGGACAGGCCACCTGGCCGGCGGCAAAAATATCATCGAATGCTTTGCCAATTGCTCATCCTCTGAATCACTGGTTTTTGCCTCTTTGGTAACGGTCATTTTTACAGCGATCCTATATCTTCCGAGAAAGGTTATCACCTTCAAGGACTTTATGAACGCTCTTCCGGAAGGCACCAAGCTCATGGTCCCTGCCTGCCTTATCCTCGTCCTCGCATGGACTCTTAAGGGAATCACGGATGTCCTTAAAATAGGCGATTTCATCGGTAATACTGTTGACCTGGAGAATGGAGCGATCGTATCCTTCATTCCAGTGATCATTTTCCTTATCGCCGTTTTCCTCGCTTTCTCAAGCGGAACGAGCTGGGGCACCTTCGCGATCCTTGTTCCTATCGTTGTGAACATGTTCGCAAACCACGACGAAAAGATGATGATCATATCTGTATCAGCTGTCCTCGCAGGAGCTGTCTGCGGCGACCATGTGTCACCTATCTCAGATACGACGATCATGTCGAGCTCCGGCGCGCAAAGCAACCATATAAACCACGTCCAGACGCAGATGCAGTACGCCTCAATAGTTGTCGCCGTCTGTGTCTTCGGATACATCATAGCAGGCTTCACAAAGAACTGGTGGCTGTCACTCGGCCTCGGCATAGCGATCCTTACCATCATCCTGCTTGAGATCCGCAAGTATTCCCTGAGATCTGAAAAGTGATATTATGACAAAAGCAGCCCGGAGGGCTGCTTTTTTATTGATGCTATTTTCATCTCTGTTACAACTTCACCAGGTAGCTAATAGTGTCATTAACATTCAATTTTAAACAACACTTTTTTCTCTTCTCCCTCCATAACATATATAAACAGAAGATTGATTCCAATATTTTCCGGATTCTCTTTATTAACAATATCACCAGAAATGGCGATATTATATTTCTTGTGCTTATTGGTCGTTACTTCTATAGTCCCTCTGCCATCATATTGCATCAATCTGCCATTCATTATATAATCACAATCTGCATTTATTATTGTTACTTCTCTCATGAGCTGTCACAGGATTACTCTTTAACCCTGTCACAGCTGTACCCATCTTTATGTCACAGGCCCTGT
>JBJELA010000310.1:0-7464 GCA_051878915.1 Candidatus Weimeria sp. | reverse complement strand
CTCATGCTCCTCTGCCTCTTCCTGGACAGGAGCATTTTCACCGGCCTTAGGATCCGCAACAAGTCCCTTCATCGAAAGAGAAATCTTTCCATCCTTGATTCCCTTGATCTTTACTTTTACCATGTCGCCCTCATTTACGATCTCACGAGGACTTGTTATTCTTCTGTCAACGAATTCTGAAATGTGAACAAGTCCGGAAATGCCATCTCCGAGGTCGATGAATGCGCCGTAAGGCATGATAGATTCTACTTTTCCATCAACAACCCTGCCAGGCGTAAGTGACTCGATACGCTTGTTTCTCTTGTCTGCTTCCTGAGCCCTGATAAGCTCTCTTGCCGAAAGGATAAGCTTATCATTCTCCTGATCAGCTTCAGTAACAATGACATTTATCTTCTTACCTACGAAACTGTCGAGATCCTCCACGTAGTGCCCTGAAAGTCTTGACGCAGGGATAAAGCCTCTGATGCCCTCGGCATAGGCGACGCAGCCTCCCTTTACCGCCTCGATGATCTCAACCTCAATAGGCGTTGAAGAAGACATCTCAGCCTTAAGCTTGTCCCAGTTGAAGTCCTCCTCGGTCTCCTCCTTCTGATGCTTTTCAAGTGATTCGTTTATTTCCTTTTCATAGTCCTTCATTGTTTCTTCAGCCATGTAAAAATATCTCCTTTAAAAATAGACAGCGCAAAAATTGCGAAAAAATTATCACTCTCTAGTATAAGATTTCAAAGATTTTTTTTCAACATGATTTTCTAAACTTCATTTAAACTTTGCCTGCTATCATATGAATCATCAAAGGAAAAGTAAACAGAAGCACAGAAAGGAGCTTATCATGAAGAACAGAAATTATAAAAGAATCCTTGCTATCGTAATAGCCTCAGCAGCTATCGTTACAACAGCAGTTTCAGTACCAGTCGTATCAAAGATCCAGTCAGCGAACGCGGACACAGAGACTACTGCCACACAGAGCACTACTGGCTCTGACGGAAGCACCCAGGGACAGCCGCCTCAGATGCAGACCGGAAGCGACGGAAGTACAACTCCTCCGCAAAAGCCGGACGGAGACAGCTCAGACAGCCAGACTCCTCCGGAAAAACCGGATGGCAGCAGCTCAGACGGTCAGAGCGGTCCTGGCGGAAACGGCCAGCAGGGAGGACCTGGCGGACAGAGCAGCTCCACAAGCGTAACCTACAGCTCAGCAACCACCTTTAAAAAATCAACGAAAACCACAGGCAGGACCTATACCTCAAAGAAATCCGGACAGAACGCTGTAATGGTAACCGGATCTACCACAAAGGTAACGCTTAACAAGGCAAAGATCACAAAGTCCGGAAGCTCGTACGGCGGCGATTCCGACAACTTCTATGGAACGAACTCAGCTGCCATCGCAAAGGACGGAGCTGTCCTTACAATAAAGAACTCCACTATTAAAACAACAGCCGACGGAGCCAACGGAACCTTCGCCTACGGCGGTAACGGAGCACAGAACGGAGCATCAGGCGACGGCTCTACGATAAAGATCTCCAACTCGAAGATCACGACTACGGGCAACAACGCCGGCGGCATAATGACTACCGGAGGCGGCACAACCATAGCGACAAACCTTACCGTAAAGACCTCAGGCACCTCCTCAGCAGCGATCAGATCTGACAGAGGCGGCGGCACTGTCAAGGTAAATAAAGGAACCTATACCACTACCGGCACCGGCTCACCTGCCATCTACTGCACGAGCAAAACAAGCGTATCAAACGCCACTCTTGAATCAAAGGCATCAGAGGGCATCGTTATTGAAGGAAAGAATTCAGTAACACTTAAGAATACTAACCTGACTGCCAACAATACAAAGCTCAACGGACAGGCAACTACCTATCAGGCTGTAATGCTCTATCAGTCGATGTCAGGTGACTCAGCTGAAGGAACCGCGAACTTCTCAGCTACCGGCGGAAGCATAACCAGTAAGAACGGCTCAGTATTCTATGTCACAAATACTACCGCAAAGATCAGTCTCAACAATGTAACAATAAAGAACACCGATTCCGACAATGTGCTTCTTAAGGTTGCGGCCGGTGCCTGGGGTACAAGCGGAAGCAACGGCGGCAATGTAACCTTTACCGCAAAGAATCAGAAGCTCTCAGGCAAAATAACCGTTGACGACGTTTCTACACTGAACCTTAAGCTTACCAGTAAATCTTCCTTTACAGGAACCATCAACTCAGATAAGCAGGAAGGCACTGTAAAAGTAACCGTTGAAAAAGGAAGCACCTGGACTCTTACCGGTGACAGCTATGTAACAAGCCTTACAAACAATGGAACGATAAACACAAACGGCCACACTCTCTACGTAAACGGCGTAGCGTATAAGGGCTGAAAAAAAACCTCCGGCAAAAAGCCGGAGGTCTCTTTATTCCTCGTTTAATTTATCCTCAAATTCTTCCTTTTTTCGCATGATAAGGCGTTCAAAAGGACTGCTGATATCAGCATCATCAACCCTGCAGCCATAGAAGTACGTATCGATCCCTACTTCCTTTGACTGCATTATTTTTCCCATGATTTTTACATCTCTGTATTTGAGCTCTACCCACAGACCATTTTTATACTTATGGTTTAAAATAATGCCAAACCCATGATCTGAAACGTCAATGAGCTTTGCTTCACGGTCATTCGCCTTACAATCGGCATTTACAGGATATCTGACAGAAGCCCTGTGGTAAGTCTGGTCATCGTGATCATCTCTTTTTCCATATGTCAGGTAAATCTTCTGTCCATGATAGAGCACAGGAACAAGCTTGATATTTCCAATGACAGTATTTGAGCCCTTTATGGACAGACTCACATCACCCTCACTGAAATCCTCAATATTCCCTCTGTCATCGTAACAGGGCTTTAAAGCAATAAGGCTGCCTTCTTTAAGTAAAACAGATGAAAGATAAACCTTTCCTGCCTCTGCAGTCTTATAATCCAGGATTACTTCCATGCCCTCTTCAAGTTTATCCGAAAGCATTACATTACTCCTTACTTCTCTTTTTTAACGGAATTACACCTAGATTATAATAAATCAAAATGATTTTATCAACCTATAAATTTATAAATATACCCTGATATCACAATTTTCTGTCATATCGGCGTCTGAGATGCAGCATCCCTCGACATCAGTTCCATTCAGTGTCATCCTTGAAACACCCGAGCTGTTATGACTGTGATTATCAACCCTTATGAACAGATCATGATTCTTATAGTACAGGCGGATATCAAGCTCTGTCCATTCGGCAGGTATAGACGGGCTTATATAAAGGCAGTCCTTTCCTGGTCTGATACCACAGATGCCCTCAATGCAGGCCGTTTCTACAGCTCTTGCAGCCTTTACGTCCCAATCGCCATGACTTCTTCCGAAGAACGGAGAATATTTTCCGTCGGTGTTATTACTGTACACATAAGGCTCAGTTCTTCTGATGTCTGCCTTTCTGTTCTGTGACACAGGTGAGCTCTCATCAAAGATCATGAAAGCGTCGTCACCATCACCGAGGAGAGCAGCCGCAAGGATATACCTGGCCTGATCCTCTGATAAAATACCGCCGTTACCCAGAGTCCCGGCATTCAGGTAAGCTTCGTCAGCTCCGCTTTTCGCGTCATAAGGCGTATCAAGGGTACAGATTCCAAAGGCAGTATTGCGGTTTTCGAGGACAGACTTAAGGTATTTTCTGCCTCTGTCATCAGAGTATCCCTCTATCTGGCCCTCAAGCTCCTTTGAATACCACGCGCCATCCTTAAGCTCTGTTATCTCAGGTATCATCTGTGAAAAATCACCGGTCCCGTCAAGAGTAAAGATCTCGTAAATATTGCAGACATTTACCATCCGGTTGAATTCAGCGGAAGGTGAGTGAACATCCAGAGCAGAGAGCTTCTCATTCCAGGATCTCCTGATATCTTTAAGCTCCCTTGTGACAGTCTCCTTTGTGTGCACCTCATAGTGTCTTATAATCTCTGTGGATTCGCTGTCTGACTTCAGGCCCGCAGTAAAGCAGACAGTAGCACTTTCACCCGGCTCCAGCGTTATCTCAAAGGATATGGCTCCGACACTCTCAGACGCGTACGAGCACTCATTACCCAGATCACCGTTTTCTATGCCCTCCGGATCTGAAAGTCCCCTGTATTCTCCGAAAAATGAATCCCTGTCGCCGCAGTATGACGAAACCTCACAGCCCGAAAGCCCTAAAAATCTCTCAATAAGTCTCTTTCCGTCATATCTGTCCGCATCATCAGAAAGATTTGAATAGAGCTGACTGCGGATCTTATTGTTCTCATAGAAGGTGCGGCTTGTACAGATCAGATCTTGATTTTCCACAGGGAAAGATAAAAATCCTGTAACCGTAAGGTTTCTTGGCCTTTTGGAATGATTTTCGACATTGACAGCCCAGACCTCATAATCGCAGCCTGCAGGCACATAATAGACGACTTCTGAATGGATTCCTGTGTAGGAAGCATAGAATTTTGTGTATCCCAGACCATGGCGGCAGATACTGTGATAATCCTTCAGATCCTTCCCGACCGGCTGCCATGACGCAGACCAGAAGTCCCTGTCATCGTCATCCCTCAGATAGATATATCTGTCGCTTACAGGACAGCCACCGTCGCAGAGCGTTTTTCCACCCGCGTTATTTGTGATCTCCACCCTGTATTTTTCACTGCCGAAAAAATTTCTCCATGGTGCAGGTGTCTTCGGATTTGTAATCACATATTCTCTTGTCTTGTCATCAAAATAACCGAACTCCATCTTTCTCCTCCTATACTTATTTGTATTAGTATATTAATTCAGATAGAATAAGCATACATTTTATACTAACAATTATTAGTATAAAATGTATGCTTATTCTTATGTGCCTCACTGCTTCGGAAGATTAAACCCGCTCATATCCACGAGATCGCCAAGAGACGTTGTAAAATGCTCTTTTGCATCGAGCTTCCTCTTTACCCCGGGGATCATCTTTTTAAAAACGTCCCTGTCGGATGTCAGCCTGAACAGGTTGGCGGTATTTCTCGCATCCCAGAGCGCGTCATGCATCTGACCAGCAAATTCGAGACCGCATGCCTCTACCGCCTTATCAAGGGATACAGCCAGTCTTCTACCTATGGCCTTCGTAAAAATCTTCTGGAAGTCAAACCAATGCGAAAGCATATAGCTTACCTCCGGTGTCTTTTCTATCTGCTTCAGTGCAATCTCATGCAGCAGCTGTCCCTTATCAGCTCCACTCCAGGCATATACGCAGTAGCCGCTTCCGTCAGAAGAACACCAGCTCATGAAATTCTTAAAGACATCTGAAAAATCAGCCGCCCCGCTTACTGTTTCAGCCGTGATCCCTGTCATCGCCTCTACGGTTTCCTGGATTTTCTCGGAGTACCTGGGCTTTACATAGCTTTGAAATTCTGATATCTCCTTGAGATCCTTATCAAGCATCACTGCCCCGAATTCTATAATCTCATGCCTTGCGATGCTCCATTCATCAGGATGTTCCCTGTGATCGACAGGCTGCATCTCAAAGTCTACGAAGATATATCTGTTATCATTTACTTTGTCCATCAGATCAATTTTTCTGTCCTTCCAGGCTTCTCCTGTATCTTCCGAACCACACTGCCTGCGGATCCCATCCATGGAATGCGCACTGTGTCGAACAGAATCTGGGCGCCTGCATTGATTCATTTAATATTCTGTCATAGTCTACCTGAGCTATCTCAAATGGTCTTCCACAACCCTGACAGATAAGAGTTACAGTATTCATAACAACATCTCCTTATAGTCCCCATTATATCATAAAATCATTTCAAAGACAGACCTTTAAGGTGATTAATAAGCTGCTGCGCAGAGCGTCCCGACATTCCATTGTGACGCAGCTCCCAGATATTCGCTTCCTTTTCAAGCTCTTCGTCACTCATAGGAATCTGGCACCTGTGAGCGAGCTCCTTTACAATAGTGAAGAATTCCTTCTGATTCGGCTTTGAATAGTTGATCTGGCATCCAAAGCGGTTCACAAGTGAAAGCTTCTCTTCTACCGTATCACTTCTGTGAATTCCGGCGCTGCTTTCCATATCGTCCCTGTCAGACCAGTCCTCCTTTATCAGGTGACGTCTGTTACTTGTGGCATAGATGAGGACATTATCTGGCTTTGTCTCGACGCCGCCCTCTATTACAGCCTTGAGGTATTTATACTCAATCTCGAAATTCTCAAATGAGAGGTCGTCCATATATATGATAAAACGATAATTCCGGTTCTTGATCATAGAGATTACGGTGCTGATATCCTTCATCTGATGCTTGTAGATCTCGATCATGCGAAGGCCGCTATCATAGTATTCATTTACGATAGCCTTTATACTTGTGGATTTACCTGTACCGGAATCTCCATAGAGCAGACAGTTGTTTGCTCCTCTGCCTTCTACAAAGGCTTCGGTATTCTCCACCAGCTGCCTCTTCTGCTCCTCATAGCCGACCAGGTCTGACAGGTGTACGACCTCCATATTATTGATAGGGTGAAAGACGACCTTATCATCGGTATCTGAGATCCTGAAGGCCCTGTTGAGTCCGAACATTCCGACACCATAGGCTTTATAAAAATCAGTCATAATATCAAAGAACTCGTTCTCATCCTTTGCCGCTGAAAGCTTCGCGCTGAGGGCGCGGACCTTCGCTGAAACGGCGTGATTGTACATAAGGTCCTTTTTTACGACCGCCGTGTAATTCGTAAGAACTGAAAAGACATTGATTCCCAGGGCCTTCTCAATAGGTCCGAAATCAAAGTGGAACAGGTTCATTGCTGCCCTGAAGTCATTCTTTGCGAATTCATTTACAGAGCCCTCGTTGGCTCCAACCTTCTCGCAGGTGATAGAGAAAGGATTCTCATCCGTGATAAGGAGAAAAGTCAGATAGTTCTGCCACAGATTGCCGTCAAAGCCATAATCCGTGGACAGCGCCAGGAGTCTGTGAACCTGCTCATAAATCTCCCTTGTAAGAACAGCATTTGAAACATCTCCATCGTCAAACTGCCTGAATATATCTCCAAACCTGTAAAGGATGGAATCCTCAGGAATGTTTCCATATGAAATAAACTTCGCAATTTCCTTATACATCTGACTTCTCCTTCCGTGCTTCCCTGATTCCACGGTGCAGGAACAGATTCAGCACCATCAGATCAACAATCATAAGAAAAATATTCTTTAATGAAACTCCGTAAAGTCCGAAATTCATCAGCTCAGCGTCCCAGCAGACCTGCATAACAAACGGGAAAATAAAAGCCATAAGACTCATCTTAAGGAATTCCTGACTCCTGATAACGTCCGCTTTTTTAATGATTACTGAAAAAGCTCCGCCTATTATGGCACACCAGGCTATACGTCCTCCAACTGCCATCGCTGACTGTGTGATCAGGTGCCACATAAACACTCCCGGTCTGCTGTCTGAGAAGAACTGTGAAAGCG
>JBJELA010000309.1:0-1604 GCA_051878915.1 Candidatus Weimeria sp. | reverse complement strand
GGAGCTTTTCATCGGTAAGAACGCAACGCTCCGCTACTCCACTATAGAGAACTGGTCGAAGAACATGTATAACCTGAACACAAAGCGTGCCAGGGTGGATGAGGGCGGAAAGGTCGAGTGGATCTCAGGATCCTTCGGATCACACGTATCATACCTCTATCCTATGAGTGTTCTTGCCGGAAAGGGTTCGAGATCTGAGTTTACCAGTGTTACCTTTGCCGGAAAGGGCCAGAACCTCGATACCGGCTGCAAGGTAGTTCACGCTGCTCCTGATACCTCTTCATATGTAAATACCAGAAGCATCAGTAAGGATGGCGGCATCTCCACCTTCAGAAGCGCGGTAACGATAGCTGAGAACGCCACAGGCTCAAAATCAGCTGTTTCCTGCCAGTCTCTTATGCTTGATGACATCTCACGCTCTGATACGATCCCAGCAATGGATATCAGGACTTCTGATGCCGATGTAGGCCACGAGGCAAAGATCGGCCGTATCTCTGACGAGGTAGTTTTCTATCTGATGAGCCGCGGCATGAGCGAGGAGGACGCGAGAGCGCTTATCGTTTCAGGCTTCGCTGACAATGTCGGAAAAGAGCTTCCGCTCGAGTACGCTGTCGAGATGAATAACCTGATCCAGTTAGAGATGAAAGGAGCTATTGGATGACCGAAACCACAGAGATGAAAACAAGCGAAGCGCAGTTTGAATCCTGTGCGAGGTCGTTCTTTGAGATTAGCGAGAACGAGTCGAAGACGAAGTTCGAGCTTAGCGAAAAGAACTTCATTGAATGGAGGTCTTGTAATGAGTGAATTAAAGCTTAACATCCTGCCTTCTCCTACCTGGAACTGGCTCAGGATGAACGATACAGATTATCAGATGAAAAAGACCGATGGCTACGGCAGTCCGCAGGTAGTTACGACAGCCGGAGTCTCCGAAAGCGACGGTATTTTTCCGGCGGATTTCGATGGCGGTATCGGGCCTGATTTTTCAAAGAGACTCGACGAGGATCAGGTTCGTGCTGAAGTCTTTGATATAAACGCTGACTCGGATGATCCGCTGAAGATCACCTTTGACTATGACGAGGATAACGCGCTTTCCAACCGTTTCGTGATAAATGTCGCAGAGGGCAGAAAGGCCACAGTCATCATGAATTTCGTGGCGATGAAGAACGCGGGACAGTACAGCGTACAGACTGACGCTGTCATCGGAAAGAATGCTGAGCTTACACTTATTCAGGTCATGAGGACCTCTGATGAGGCGGTATTTTTAAACGATACAGGTACTGATATCGCGGACAGCGCGAAGTTCAACCTGGTTCAGATCACCCTCGGCGGAAAAAATGTATTCCTCGGCGTAAAGAACCACCTGAGCGGTGTAAAGAGCGCTGTCGATATGAAACTCGGATATTATCTGACAGGCGATGACAACCTTGATGTAAACTATATCGCGAGCCATACCGGAAAGAAGACAAAGTGCGATATCTATGCGAACGGTGTCTTAAGAGACAAGGCTGTAAAGACCTTCAGAGGCACCATCGATTTCATAAAGGGCTGCGAGGGCGCAGTAGGAAATGAGCTCGAGGATGTCCTTATGATGGATAAGACAGTAA
>JBJELA010000308.1:0-1607 GCA_051878915.1 Candidatus Weimeria sp. | reverse complement strand
TGAGGCCCATGTCAGAATGAACAACGCTATCGGCGGAATCGATAAGCTTAAGGATAGTGTCGATACGCTTATCGTAATTCCGAATGATAAGCTTTTAGGCATAGTAGACAGACGCACTTCCTTCAGAGACGCCATGAAGGTAGCGGATGAGGTATTGCAGCAGGCTGTAAGAGGCATCACTTCGATCATCTATACTCCTATGGATATCAACCTCGACTTCCGCGATGTCAGAAACGTCATGGAGGACAAGGGCTTAGCTCACATCGGTATCGGTGAGGGGCAGGGAGACGAGAAGGCCAAGCAGGCTGTTCAGCAGGCAGTTACTTCTCCTCTTCTCGAGACAGATATCAAGGGCGCTTCGGATGTACTTGTGTCTATCTCAGGTGATATCACTCTCTATGATGTAAGTGACATCCAGGAGTATATAATGGATAAGGTCGGCGAGCAGGCTAACATCATCATGGGTGAGCTTACCGATGACGAGATGACTGACGAGATCAGGGTTACAGTTATCGCTACCGGTCTCGAGAACAAGAGTCAGCCGAAGACACCTGTGCCTCCAAAGAAGGATGAGAACGGCAGAAGAAAGTATGGTCCATATGTACCGCCTACACCTCCTGCATCTCATGTGAACCCGTCTGTTCAGGCTGACGCTCGTGCTTCAGACCAGAGAAACAAAGAGATGGAGGACATGCTCAACCGTATTAAGAACGATACTGTTGCCACGGAGCAGCCGAATACTTCACAGCAGCCATCAGGCGGCTTTTCAGGCATGAGAAAGCCTGAGCCTCCAAGGAGCAGTGTTCAGGAGAGAGACATTCAGATTCCTGACTTCCTTAAAAATAAACATTGATTTATAAAGCCGCGGCGAAGCTGCGGCCTTTTTTTTCAGAAAGGGGTATTTTTTTATGAGGATAAAATTTTTAGGGGCCGACCATGAGGTTACTGGAAGCTGCCACTATGTAGAGGTCGGGGATAAGAAGTTCCTGGTGGACTGCGGCATGCAGCAGGGACCTGATATCTACGAGAATCAGGATCTGCCTGTCTCAGCGGCGGAGATAGACTATGTCTTTGTCACGCACGCTCATATAGACCATTCGGGACTTCTGCCTCTTCTGTATCAGAGAGGATTCAGGGGACAGATCTTCGCGACTGAGGCCACCTGTGACCTGTGCGACATAATGCTTCGGGATTCAGCTCATATCCAGGAGTCTGAGGCCGAGTGGAAGAACAGGAAGGCAAAGAGGTCCGGAGACGAGGAGGTCACTCCTATATATACTATGGAGGATGTCTACGGAGTTCTTCCGCTTTTTGTACCTGTCAGATATCACGATGTGATCCATGTATCTGATGAGATCACCGCGACCTTCTACGACGCGGGACACCTCCTGGGATCATCCTCTATTTCGATCGATCTCACAGAGGACGGTGTCACAAAGACAGTTGTCTTCTCTGGCGATATAGGAAATCCTGACAGACCTCTTATCAAAAATCCTGAATTTCTGAAGAAGGCTGACTATGTGCTGACTGAGTCCACATACGGTAATCGTGAGCATGGCCCGAAGAGGGATTTCGCGAAAATGCTTGCCCAGGTCATTGATGAGACC
>JBJELA010000307.1:0-1617 GCA_051878915.1 Candidatus Weimeria sp. | reverse complement strand
ACTTGCCTGCATCGTATATTCAGCAGTACTTTATGTTGTATGGGAATTCATACTCGCATGTCCGGGCGGACTTCCTACAAGCGTAGTTGTATCTGTTACAGGCGCAATACTTTACTTTGCAATCTGTATTGCAAAATATGACAAGAACAGTGAGCTTCCTGAACCGGAAGCAGTTAAGGAGGTGTAATCATGTCAGGCAGCAAAGCAAAAATTGCAGCTACTGTTTCACTTGCAGTTCTGGTGGTATTAAGTGCAGTATACCTTATTACACCTATGATAGGCGGATATAACTGGCTGGGATGGATGCTTGGAATTCTCAATGTACTTGCAGGTCCATGCGTACTCATCGCATATCTTCTGGAAGTAAGGAAGGGAATATTCAGAGACGACTCAGCTGAAGAAGAATAAAAAAATCAGGTTTAGTTATATAGATGGAGTGTATGAAATGAAAAAACTTGGAGAAAGAAAAGAAGTGCGGCCTGTAAAAGGCGGCAGGGGAGTACTGACAACTGAATCGATATATTCAAAAGAGGAGGCGGTCGAGGCTAAAATCAGGCAGATTGAACCGAAACTCCTTGGAATTAAGATGATCAGGTATAATCAGAAGTCCATCAGAAGAGTATGGGTTCCATGCTACTTCATGGTATATGACTTTAACCTGAACAACAATGTTTTATTCAACAACAGACGTGCGTTTGACCGCAGCGGCACATGCGGCGTTGTGTTTGATGCCAACGAAATGCACGCATCACACTATGATGTGCTTACAGACGGAGATATCCCTTTTGTAAAAAGGGACATCTCCCTTGAAGGAGGAGTCGTGCTTCCTGATAACGGTTCTATGGATGAGATAATAGCTAAGGCAGAGTTTTCCATCAGGAGGCAGATTCTTTTTAAGGCGTACAAGACAGACAAGGGTGAGCTTAAGAGAAAGAAAACAGTTAAGTTCTACAGAGAGGCTTATGAAATGGAGATGACATACAGGGACAGGACATTCAAAAAATATGCCTACCTTGACGATTACGGAGTTCATAACGAAAGAGCCAGAGGACTTAACACCAGACTCAACCCTAATATCTAGGAGGCAGAATATGATTAGTGATTTCGGATTCTGTCTTCCGACCAGAATAAGGTTCGGAAGAGGAATTACAAAGGAAATAGGCGAAGAAATCAGAGCAAGAGGACTGAAACACCCGATGCTTGTAACAGATAAGGGGATAATCAGTACCGGACTTGCAGATAAAGTAAAAGGATATATTGAAGATGCAGGCTTTGAGTGCATGATGTTTGACGGCATAGTACCAAATCCGAGGGATTACGACTGTGACAAGGGAGCAGCATATGCACTTGAGATGGGAGCTGATGTACTGATAGCAATAGGAGGCGGCGGTCCTATGGATACTGCCAAGGCTATGGCTACAGTTATGACAAACGGAAAAACATCAAGAGAATGGATTGATGTGGAACTTGATGTCGAGGCGGCTCCTGTAATCTGCATACCGACAACATGCGGAACAGGAAGTGAAGTTACCTTCAATGCGGTTATAAACAATACAGCTACTCATCTGAAGGGAAATATTTTCGATCCTAAATGTGCACCGATAACAGCATTCGTAG
>JBJELA010000306.1:0-7543 GCA_051878915.1 Candidatus Weimeria sp. | reverse complement strand
CTCCGGTCTCTGGTTCTTCGGATCCCAGGCCTGAGCTGAATTTCTGAATGAGAATATCCTTTCCTTCGCTCTCGACTTCTCCTCGTCTCTTCTGCCGCCGCCGAAGGCTGCTGTAAAGCCGTAGGTCGTAAGCGCCTGCTTCAGGGCCTGTGTCTTCATGATGTCTGTGTAGGCAGCTCCGTTGTCAAACGGATTTATTCCTGCCTTCACTCCGTCCTGATTGATCCACTCTATCATGTCGAGTCCGTACTTCTTTGCCTGAGCGTCACGGAACTCAATCATCTCATGGAATTTCCATGTGGTATTTACATGTAAAAACGGGAATGGCGGCTTCTCCGGATAAAATGCCTTCAGTGCCAGGTGAAGCATAACCGTGCTGTCCTTTCCGATCGAATAGAGCATTACCGGCTTCTCGCATTCCGCGGCTACTTCCCTTATGATATAGATGGCTTCCGCTTCAAGCGCATCCAGGTGTGATAATTTACTCATTTATTTTTCCTTTCTGTCTCTCTTTAAAAAATAACCGTTGTCCTAATACCTGTTAGAGCTTTTACTGTCCACAATTATGGTCTTCTTCTCTCCGTCAGGCTTTACTATCTCCCAGTCGTTGAACTGTCCGTCCTTTTTTACTGTCATCACTGAGCCCCTGCCGCCGATATCAGCTCCCAGAAAAAAATCAATTGCCGATACCGGACATTCCTTGATGCAGGAGGTACAGCCCCAGCAGTCACGCACGTCCTTTATGTATGCCTTTCCGTCCTCACCTATCCACAGCAGGTTGCCGGGACAGGCTTCGGTGCAGCGGCCGCAGCCGATGCATTTCGATTTATTTATCGCTACACTCATCTGTCACATACCTTTCAGTCTCAAAGCGTATTTATGTGGTAATACCCGCTGGTTATCGTCTCTTAAGGGATTCCGGCGTATCCTTTACCAGCGGCCTGTATAAAACCTGTATCTTCCCATCTCGTAAGACTGAGTTTACGTAACAGCTGTACTTCTCGTCCTTTTCGGGATGGTCCGCGTTCTCACCGAAGATGTGCCATCTGGTCTCTTTTCTGGCCTTCATATGGGCTATAAGCGCCAGACAGACAGTCAGGCGGTCTTTTAGCTCGTAGATCTTTAACAGGTCATACATGTCATCCGCCCTCAGTGTATCGGAGAGCTTTACCAGATCAGATATCCGTGATGAAGCAATGTCGAGTCCGGTCTCATTGTACCTGTAGTCTGTCGCGATTCCTCCGGCGTACTCGTCCATGATCTTCTGCATGGCTTCCTCAGCCTGTTCACAGCTTATCGGACTTTCCTTTTCACTGAAGTGCTTTTTATACTTGGAAAAAATATATCCGTCCGGTCCGCCTTCTATGGTATTTCCGGCTGACTCACCTCCACAAGCCTTATCGAGGTCTGATATTATCGTCCCTGCGGCGATCTCTCCTTCGGCGAGCGCTCCTGTCACATACTTCTGCGGAGCTCCTCCCGCGACATCACCTGCCGCGTAGAGGCCTTCAAGAGTTGTCCGCCTCTCTGTGTCAACCCAGTAGCCGCCGGCTGTGTGTCCGCCTACGACGTACGGCTCGGTTCCCTCGATCTCTACATTTTCCTCTGAAGGACCTTTTCCGGATTCTATCCATTTGAGCGTCTGTGAAGGCGCCATATTCAGATATGCCTTGTATAAATCTTCCTCGGCTTCCTTTGAAATGCCCTTTGTCTTTAAGTAACACGGGCCCCGTCCCGCGCGTTTTTCCTCTACTGTTCCATAGATCCGCTCCGGCGTAGTGATCCCGTATTCTGTCTCGTAGATCTCTCCCTTTGAGTTCAGCTGCTTTGCGCCAACTCCCTGGGCTATTGTTCCTGTCGGGGCTATCGTATCCTTACATCGCAGGGCCACGAACCTGTTCTCTAAGGTCGTCATCTCGGCTCCTGCCTTAATGCCCATCGCGTATCCGGCTCCGGTATTAAATGGCGGATACCACATCTTATGCCTTGAAAATCCGGGGTTATTCGGTCTGTACAGGCCTGCTGCCCCGCCTGTCGCTATAAGGACAGCCTTTGCGTTTATTTCGTAGAACTTCCGGTCCCTGACGGAAAATCCGAAGGCTCCGGTAATTTTCGACCCCAGGCCTTCCTTCTGATACTTGAGATCCGTGATATTTATGTGGTTTATAACCCTGACATTCTTCTGCCTGCAGACATTTTCGGCCAGAAGAGGCTTGATGTTCTCGCCGTTTATCTTTACATTGCGCCAGCCTCTGGTGACATAGTTTCCGTCCCTGTCTTTAAGTATCACGAGTCCCTTTTTCTCAAGATCTCTTGTGACTGCGTTTACTTTTTCAGCGATAGTAAGGAGCAGGTCGTCCCTTACGATCCCCTCCGCGTCCTTCCTCGCGTACTCGACATAGTCCTTCGGGGTGTGCCCGCCTGATATGTACGCATTCAGGGCATTTACTCCCGCCGCGAGACAGCCGCTTCGCTTTATATCGGCTTTTTCCGCTACGACCACCCTGTATCCGGAATTTTCTCCGATATACTCCGCGGCGTAACAGCCTGCTGTGCCACCGCCTATGATGAGGACGTCGGTATCAATTTTTTCAATTGTAAAATCTTCTGATGTTTTCTTTTCTGACATACTTTTTCCTGTGGTAAATGATTATCTGTTTTTTTATTCTTCAGATCAAAAGAAGCGCAAGTGCTCCGGCCGCTGCGGAAGCTGCCATCGGGATCAGGTTTCCGGTCTTTTTTCTACTTAAAAAATAGATGTCGGATACTGTAATAACTGCCGTGATTATAAGAACAAGGGCCTTTCCATATCCAAGAGCTGCTGCTGTCGCCACGTTTGTCCTAAACATTGTGACCATGACTCCAAGGAGAAGTCCGCTGATTATAGGTCTTATCCACTTGCTTACAAGCTGGAAAAACGAGACGTTCTCGAAGGTTCTGAAGATCCAGTAGACTACTCCGAATACCATTCCTGACGCTGCCACGCTTATCGCGAATCCCGCAAGCGCTCCGGCGATCCCAGCCGATACCCCTGACTGCTCCGCACCTATCAGATATCCAACTCCTGTGAGGATTTTTGAAAGGATAGAACCCGGAAGCACGTTTGCGACTGGTACAAGGATTCCGTAGAAATCATTTTCCTTAACCATTCCTGTATTTACGAAAAGTCCGTCCGCTACAGACAGGTAGGCATCTCCGCCTCCGAATGACATGAAGGATGACGCAAACCCTTTAAGGATAAAGCTCATTCCACCGCCTAAGGCAATTATAGCGGGAACTGTAAGGATTGCAGCGAATCCAAGCCATGCAGCTGTCTCTATAATAATTGATGAGTAAGAACCCTTTTTTGATACTGAATCTGTTTTTACGCTCTTCTGCTTTTTATTTTTTAAAAAGGTCTGTACTGCGTAAACTACGATAAGTATCGCAAATGAAAGCATCAGTACCTGAAAAGTAGAAAGCTTTATAAGAGATCCGGATATCTTTTCAAATCCAAGGAGATCTAAAAGGCTCTTTAAACCTGTGAGCGCGAATACAGCTGTCATTATTATGACTGACGCGATCATGGTTTTTCTGCTCTCGCGGCTGGCTGTCCTTGTAGTCTTTATCGCGTAGCCTGCGAGGAGGCTTGATATGAAACCTCCGAGTCCGATTGAGATGTATCTTATGACATTGAGTGAGGAATCTGTTCTGCCTGAAAGGACTGAAAGCAGGAGCACTGTAAGGAAGGCTCCCGGAAGCGCCATAAGAAGCGCCGCAAGGATCATTCCCCTGATCCCGAATGTCTTTCTGCCGACTCCTGCCGCAATCTCGACCGGAAGCGCTCCTGGTGTGACGCAGGCTGAAACCACTTCTTCATCATAATCTTTTTTACTGATCAGCTTCTGCTCATCTACGACCTCTTCCTCGATGACCGGGATCAGGGCACTTCCGCCGCCGAAGCCGATCACGCCTATTTTTGCCATTGAGAGCAGAAGCCTGGCCAGTCCTGATTTTTCACGAGATTTCGCGTCAACTCTTACAGCAGTAATATTCGCAGTCTGTTCCATGGCTTCCTCCTTCGCTATTGTCTTTCATATAATTCCTATACGTTTACTATGTTTTAGATTATAGCGCATTCGCGCCGGAACGGCTAATACTGAAAGTTAATAGCTGGTTAGAAGTTTTACTGATAGCTGCGCAAAAAAATAACCGCAGCCCTTCCGGACTGCGGCGTTTGTTTTTTTCAGTCACCGACCTTTTTTACGATCAGGTCGTAGGTGCCATCCTCGTTGTCGATGAGTTTAAGTATCTGGTGGCCTTCCTCCTTGACGCTCCTTGGAACGTTCTGGACAGGCTCGCCATCGTTCATGTGAACTGAAAGTATCTGTCCGTCATCCAGCTCCTCAAGGGCAACCTTTGTCTTTACAAAGGTAACCGGGCAGACCACGTCGGTGATGTCTACGGTCTCATCTACTTTAATATCTGATACTTCTGCCATGTAAATCTCCTTATCCTTTCCAGTGACCGGCGTATGATTTTTTTCTGAAAAAACCAGCCCCCAGGTGTCACTTTTCTTCCTTATTTATGTTCTCATCATAAATCTTCTTTATCATCTCGTCGAACTTGTCCTGACCGTATCTGTCGATGGCGAACTGGAGTCTGTCGCCAGGCTGCGCGTTCTTGTCGAAGAAATCCACAGTCGCGTCGCAGAGCTTGAAAAGAGTGTC
Organism: Candidatus Weimeria sp.; assembly: GCA_051878915.1. Taxonomy (GTDB): domain Bacteria; phylum Bacillota; class Clostridia; order Lachnospirales; family Lachnospiraceae; genus Weimeria. The sequence continues at coordinate 2,834 of JBJELA010000306.1, read as the reverse complement.
CTCGCCTTCAAAGAACGGCACGATCTGATTACCTCTGTGAATGTGATTTCCGAAGAGGCCGCCCCATGACATGATAAATCCCGGATGCTCCTCGTAGGCGTCAACCGGGCAGGCCTTGGCGCATCTGCCGCAGTAGGAGCACTTGTCCATATCGATTGAGATCTTTCCATCCTTCAGCTCGATAGCGTTCTCACGGCAGGTCTTTACACAGACGCCGCAGGCAATGCACTTGTCACTAAGCCACTCAACCCGCTCTGCGCCCTTGATGCCAATATCATTCTCCTCGGTCTTAAGGCAGTTGTTCTGGCAGCCTGTAACACCGAATTTGAATTTTCCAGGCAGCTCCCTTGCAAAATATCTCTTATCGATCTTCTTCGCAAGGTCCTGGGTATCGATGCAGGCCGAAGGGCAGGTAGCGCTGCCCTGGCAGGCAGTCGTGGTCCTGACACGCGGACCGCAGACAGAAGGAGTAACGCCGTACTCGGCTAAGTCCTTTTTGATATTCTCTATATCCGCGGCATCCATCCATGGAATCTCAAGCGACTGTCTCGCAGTCAGATGCACATAACCGTGGCCGTATTTGTCAGCCACCTTCTGAATGCCTTGCAGCTGTTCAGCAGTAAGAGTCCCGCCGACCACATGGACTCTCAGGGCAAACTTATTCTTCTGTTTCTGGCGCATCCAGCCGCCTTTTTTAAGAGTTGCATAATCTACAGCCATTTTCACTACCTCATTTTCTACATACTTTTTATTTTTTTGCGTCTGTCTCTTGAAAAAATAACCGCAGACACCAGATACCAATTATATGACTTCAGATGTCAAAAGTCACGCCCGGAAAACAGTATCAATCTACTATCTCGAGATCTTCCTTCGTTGACACTCCGTTTTCCACATGGAATGAATTCAGGATGGGATTTTTATCATCCATAAGAGACAGGATCAGGTAGCTCGCATTCCTGTCAAAAGCAAGCCTGATATCCTCCTGAGACGAACGCGATGGTGAGGACGGATGCGAATGCCAGTTGCCGAGCGGCCTTAAGCCATTGCTTCTCATATCCTTTACGGCTGCCAGCTGCTCCTTCGGATCCAGCGAAAAATGCTCGCTGGTGTGGTCCACATTTGTAAGGAGATATACCTTCCTTATCTCGCGGACGCCGTCCTCGCGGTCAACTCCGCCTATAAGCCCGCAGGCCTCATCAGGGCGCTCTTTTCTCGCGTGATCGAGTATTTTTTCATAATCATTTTTCTTAATAGTAATCTTCAAAAAATCAGTCCTTCCCGGGTTTGAAATCGCAGGCCGGCTGCTCGTAGTCTATAAGCTCCGTGATCTCCGGGTGGTCGGAGCATACAGCGCAGCCATCACCTCTTGGCGGAAGCTTTACAGTGTGGAACTTCATCGTAAGCGCGTCAAAGGTAAGAAGCTTTCCTGTAAGAAGCTCACCGGCGCCAGTCAGGAATTTTACAGCCTCAAGAGCCTGCAGTGAACCGATGACTCCGGCCATTGCTCCGATAACTCCTGCCTGCTTACATGTAGGGATCGCGTCCTTTGGCGGCATCGTCTTGAAAACGCAGCGGTAGCACGGGCTCTGGTGAGGTATGACAGTCATCAGCTGGCCCTTGAACCTCAGGATGCCAGCGTGTGAAAACGGCTTGTCAGCCATAACGCAGGCATCATTTATCAGGAACTTTGCCGGGAAATTATCAGTACCATCGAGCACGAAATCATAGTCCTTTATGATATCCATTATGTTCGCGCTGGATATGAACTCGTGATAAGTCACAACCTCGACGTCAGGGTTTATCGCCCTCATCGTTTCGGCAGCCGACTCGACCTTTGGTCTTCCAACATCAGCAGTCGTGTGGATTATCTGTCTCTGCAGATTTGAAAGGTCGACCACATCGGCATCAGCAATACCTATTTTTCCAACGCCAGCCGCTGCCAGATACATCGCTGCCGGAGCTCCAAGACCACCGGCGCCGATAATAAGAACGCTTCCATTCATCAGCTTCTTCTGGCCTTTGACGCCGATTTCCTTAAGAATAATATGTCTCGAATATCTCTCGAGCTGTTCATTTGTAAATGGCATTACTGGCCTCCTCCCATGAAATACAGGAACTCAACGACATCGCCGTCCTTAAGCTTTCTGGTATCAAAGTTTGTCTTCTGCTCGAACTCCTCGTTTACAGAAACGCTTACGTACTCAGGTGTCTCGACATTCTCCTGCTCTATAAGCTCGCTTATCGTGATACCGTCCTTAACTTCCTTGACATCTCCATCAACTGTGATCTTCATTTCTGCCTCCATTGCCGTATTATAACTGTTTTTACGTGATTTGAAAAATAAATGCCATCGATGAATCAAACCAGTTAATTCATTCGCCTCATTTTATTACTATTTATCATACTACTTTAGTATGAATTAGCATAACAGTTTTGAATTATAACCAGTAATAACTTTTATTAATAACTGACTGAAAAAAGGCTTAACTGACAGCCTGCTCGAAGTCTTCGATCAGATCATCAGCGTCCTCTATCCCGACGCTTATCCGGATCGTGTCATCATAGACTCCTGCTGCCTCGCGCTGTTCAGTCGTACTTCTTATATACAGAGTGGAAGCCGGATGAATGGCAAGAGTCCTTACATCTCCGATGTTACTTGCTCTGGTTACATATTTAAGACTGTCGAGAAGCTTGAATGCCTTTTCCTTCGAACCGGCGCGGAAAGTCAGGATTCCGCCGCCCTTACCACCGAACTGCTTATTCGCAAGCTCCTTATACGGGCTGCCATCAAGAGTCAGGTAGTTTACAGCGCTGATACCGGGCATTTTTTCAAG
>JBJELA010000305.1:0-7556 GCA_051878915.1 Candidatus Weimeria sp. | reverse complement strand
CTTATCGTTACCTGTCCTACGATGACAAGATGTAAGAGCGGGTTCATCAAATACAATAAGCCTTCAAGGTTTATCGCGGGGACTGAAAAGAGCAGCGAAAGGCTCCGTGTCGCAAGGGCTCCCTTCTCTGAAAGCCTGAAAGTGTACGACGCGGCAGAATAAAAGTATGTTTTTCTGATTTTACTTCTTAAATCCCAAAACATAAGTGTGATGATATTGTGTTTTTCACACCAAAACCTTATAAAGGAGGATTTTTTGCATGAATTATAATCGAAAACGTATCATGGCTCTGGCCCTTGCAGCGACGCTCGCCGCAGCCCCTGCCGCACCGCAGATAAGCGCATCTGCGTCTACAGTACAGACTGCTGACCTGCACGAGGGTACAAAGACCGCATGGGTGGGCGTATCTCAGGATGACATCACCAATGCCAGAAAGCAGGCTGAGGAAGAGATCAAGGCTGAGAGGGAAGCCTTAAACCAGACTATCGCCAACTTAAAAGAGCAGATAACCCAGCTGAAGAATGACTACAAGGCTCAGCAGCAGACTACCAAGGACAACATCACAAAGATCAAGGATAACTACAAGCAGCAGCAGACCGAGGCAAAGCAGAAGATCGCTGATGAGAAGGCTTCCTTAAAGACATATAAGGAAAACAAGAACAACGAGATAAAGACTGAGCAGTCCGACCTCAAGAACCTGATCGCGACCTATAACACGCAGATGAAGAGCCTTGACAGAAAGACGCAGGCTGACGAGATTGCAAACATCAAGACTCAGATATCCAATGCGAAGTCTGACTCGAAAGAGAAGGTCAGCCAGTTAAGACAGGATATCAAGGACGAGTCCTCAGACTCAAAGGACCGTATCTCTGAGATAAACGATGAGCTTAAGGACGACAGGGATGAGATGAACAGTCTTATCAAAGATCAGAATGATGCCTTAAAGGACTATAAGTCTGACATGGACTCCAAGGTTAAGGACATCAATACTGCCATCTCTGACGCAAGAAAAGCAACAAGCTCGAATATCTCCGATATAAGGAGCAGGCTCTCTGATACAGTATCAGACCTTGAGGAGCAGATAAAAGAGATGAAGGAGCAGATGCAGGAGACTGCTAATGCGGCCGCTGATGCCAACAGTGCCTTAAGCGATGAGATAAAGAAGGCTGATGATGTCTTTGAGGCACAGAAGAAGGCGCTTACCGAAGCCATTACCACCAAGAAGAATGACGCAAGGGATAACAGCAAGAGCGCTATCTCATCCAACATCACGGCAGGCGTAAGCTCAAGCGAGATCACCTCTGTATGTACGGATATCATGAATAATTACAAGATTGCCTACGATGAGACTAAGCAGGAAAGGGATAAAGCCTATGCTACCGTAATGGGAGCATATAACGACGTACAGTCAAAGATCTCCGCACAGACTTCATTTGATACATCAAACGCCCAGAAGAGGCTTGACTCAAGAGTGGCGCGCGCCAAGGAATATTTCTCGAACATCGACTCAAGAAAGCTCAACGGTTCAGCTGAGGACGGCACGGGATATTTCAGCGACATGAAGACCCTTGTAAAGAACGCCGTATCAAAGGGCAAGACACAGACAAGTGCTGACAGCTCTGCCGAGAAGAAGCTCAAGAGTTCGATCTCATCATTCAAGAAGACGCTCAAGTCTGACCTTGACGGAATCATTAAGGATGAGAAGGATAAGATAAATGCAGTGACAAAGGGCATCTCATCGAAGAGCTCATCATCTGATATATCAAATGCCACATCAAAGATCGACGGTTACAGGGACAGTGCAAAGAAGTCCATCGACTCAACGATATTAAGCGATGTACAGAAGGCACTTGCATCTTCCAAGGGTGCTTATGAATATTATAAGAACGCCGACGGCGGTTCTGCATCGATTAGTTCCGGTAAGAAGGCTACAACTTCAGCTTCTTCAGGCGGAAGCGAGGGAGCTATCGAAAAGCTTACAGGAATGACTGTCACAGGCGACATGAGCGAAGATGCCGCAGAGTCAGCCCTTACTTCAAAGCAGGAGAGCAGCATCCGCTCACTTGTAAACTATACAAAGAGTGCAAGAAGCTCTTATTACAAGAAAGCAGACAGCCTTTATACGACCGGAGTCAAGGCATTAAAGTCAGCCTCAAAGAAGACTTCTGCAAAGACTCCTGCTACGACAAAGAAGACTCCTACAACAAAGACTCCTACAACAAAGACTCCTACTACGTCAAAGAAGAAGACTTCTACAAAGACACCGACAACGACAAAGAAGACTGCTAAGAAGACAACGAAGAAAACTTCCACGAAGTACAGCAAGAGCTCAGCAGCTTACGCTACAGCAGTCTCAAAGGCAAATGCAGCGGCAAGCAAGTTCCAGCAGGCAAGGACAGCCCTTAAGAAGGCAAATGCCGCAAGGGTATCAAAGCCGAAGGCACCGTCAACAAAGAGCGGTATTGCATACAACCTTTATAAGAACAATCTGAAGATCTACAATCAGAAAGAGGCTGCATACAAGAGTGCAAAGAGCGCTTATGCCAAGGCACAGAAGGCAAACGAGTCTGCTCAGGCTGAACTGAGAAAATATAAATGATCTGATAAGGAGAAAACAGATATGGATGGCGACTGACATCTGAAAAAGGCTTAAACGCCGGGACTGTCATGGGATTTTCCCATGGCAGTCTTTTTTTGTGCTTAAGGCTTAAATCCCAAGACATATATGAAAGGATTTTAAGAAACATCAGGAGAGCGATATGGCAAAAGGATATAAACTTTTTATGACAAAAAAGAGCCGTCCCGGTGAACTTTTCCCTCTGTATGTCTTTGCAGAGAAGCCCCTTCCAATGGGCGTATGGCTTGACGCAGAAGAAGGGATAAAGGACGGCAGGGGCAGAGTAAAGAGCAGGCTGGGGAGCCTCTGCTTCAGACCGGGGTGGCATATAAATGAAAACTGCCCGTATGCGGTGCATATATACTCAGTGCATGACGGAAAGAAATACCAGAAGGACGGTACGGTATGGTGTGAGGTGGAATATTCCGATGACATTGACTATCAGCCTGAAGCTGATAAAAACGGCATACACCCGAACGGAAAGTATGTCGGGCGGGACGCATACCTTAAGCATATCCCTGTAAACGGATATTACAGATATAAGACTTCTCCGCAGATGTACGGCAGATGGATAATAGCAGGAAAGATGAAGATAGTCCGTACCCTTACTGATGATGAAGTGATAAGGCTCTGCCACGCATATGACCTTGAACCGCTGCAAAGATATTAAAATTCTTATCCCTTGGAAATCTGACAGCACACTTTCTACCAAAACATAAGTGAAACAGAAAAACATTTTTTCCGGAAGAAAGGAGCATTTTGCTTATGCGCGGGAAAAGGAAAAGGATACCAATACCTGAAAAGAATATTTTAGAAAAAGAGATGCTTGAGATGACCAAGGCTGAGATCGCAAGAAAACACAAGGCATCGGTGACGACTCTTAACAGATGGCTGGACAGCTATGACTTAAAAAAGCCGGAGAGGATACATTTTTCGCAGATCGTAAAGACTGCAGGGACTTCCCAGAAGACATCCGATAAGGCAGAGGAATCCGTAAAGGAAGAGAAAAAGTCCGTAAAGGAGACAGAGGCTGATAAGTTCAAGAAGGACAGGGACGACCTTCTTTTATTTCTTGCCCCAAGGCTTAAGGATGTCTCTCTTACAGGAGTGCGTATCTGTCCTGACGAGAGCGTGAACAAGTCCCTTGACATGAAGGAGATGGCGGATACCATAAACAGGGCGATAAAGGATATGTTTTCATCCACTCTCTATCCTGTCTATCAGACAGCGGATGATACGCTCTATTTTACAGAGACAGCCTTAAAGAAATATTCCGCCAACCGTTCAAAAACCCTCAAGTGGAATGTATGGGATAAATACGGCATATACATCGTATATCACAACAGAAGGGGATATTACTACACCGACGGAAAGAACCTCTTGTCTGATATAGAGGAGACGCTTACATCGCTTAAGGACAGTGCCAAAGACCATATAGGGGATGTCCCTTCCAGATATTCCGACACGGAGAATGTATCTCCTATAAAGCCTCTGCCAAAAGACAGCGGACCGATAAAAGTTCAGGGCAACATCTTTGATGACATAAATCCGCCTCTTATCCCGGCGACAGAAGACAGTGCTACAATGCCTGAGATTTCCGATGAGGACGAAGAGGAAGAGGATGAGTATTTAACCACACCTCTTACCAGCGATGAGGAAGATGAGCTTATAGATAACGCCATTGATACATTCCGCATCGGGGATGAGGAAAAGCCAGAGATAAAGGAAGTACGCTTCATCGACTCCGAGAACGTGAACTGCCAGTGGAAGAACATCCTTACGGACGATCCGGCTGTAAAGACAGTGATACTTTATACCGACAGCACCCCTAAGATAAGCTATGATACGTTAAAGGAGATCTTAGAGCATCCTACGGGCATCGAGCTTACAAAAGTAAACGCCGGGGAGAAGGCTGCCTCAGCCCTTGACTTTCAGCTCGTAAGTATCATGGGATACATGATAAGCGAAAACCCTGACAGGAAGTATGTCATCGTAAGCCTCGACAAGGGATATGACCCATGCGTATCCTACTGGAAGAACAAGGGCATCGACGTATCAAGGCTTCCGATGTTAAACAGGGAGCTTCCCAAGGGGAGAGAGCGCTTATGTAAGCCTTTCCGATAGTGAGAAGAAGGATTTAAAGACTGCCTGCACGAACGACGTGGAAAAGAACTTCCATACCGTAACGGCACCGACAGTGGAGAAGAAGCCCGACATGACCGAGGGTATGAAGGGAAAGACGCTCGACCGTCTTATCTTTCTGCGCAAGATACTTCCGGGAAGGGAGAAGTCAGTGTATGAAAGCCTTATCAACATCCTTTCTAACAAGAACGAGAACGACTTAAAGCATATCCACGCTGACATCATCGGCGTATTCGGCGGACATTCTGGCGAGATCATCTACCGCAAGGTAAAGAAGAACATCAAAGCCTACAAGTGCATTTAACTAAGAATAAATACCGCATAAAAAAAGACCGGTCCTCTTCTGGGACCGGCCCTTTTTTGTTACTCTTAAGGGACTATAACCATTTTAAAGTCATTCAAGGAAGTTTGCAAGGTCTTCCATAGACCCCCTTTCGATAACAGCCCTTTTAAGCTTCTTTCTGCTCTTGAAGACTGCCTGCCTTATATATCCTCTTGCGGGAGCCTTCTTAAACCCATACTCCTTATACACTCCCTTAAGCTTTTCCTCGACTTCCTTTTCGCTCATCTCAAGGACTGAGAAACAGATAAGAAGAATGTGTTCCTGCGGGGTGAGGACGTCCTCTGCGATGATCCCCATCTCCTCTTCAGTGCATCTTTCCATCAAGATGTCTTCAGGAGACTTATGGTACGCTGCCGAGGCCGTAAAGTCCCCTTCAGAGTTATCCCTCATCTTTGAGACTCCGGCGTATCGCCTCGTACTTGTGACGGTGCGGAGTGAGACTCCTGAGAGGACAGAGAGCACCTCATCGGAAAGGCTTTCGTCTGAAAGTCCCGTAAATCCCGCGTCCTTTGCTTTTGTGTCAAGCTCCGCAGCTTTTCTTAAGTAAAACCTTGACTTTCCCCTGGTACAGTCTTCTCTCATAGCCTCAGTCATATACGGGGCAAAGAAGGAAGACGGCACGGTCCTTGAGGGCTCATAGTCATCGAGGTGTTCCATCACGGCAAGCGCTGCGTCCTGAAGAAGGTCGTCCTCTTCAGTGCCATACTTTCCCCATCTGTAAGCGAGGCAGGTGACCTCTTTTTTAAGGCTCTCCCAGATAAGAGAGAAGTAGTCCGCCTTTGTTATCCTTCCTTCGATATAGTCCTTCTTTGCCTTTATGATAGTATCCATTACCGTATCCTTTCCCCTGCTTTTACAGGACAGCCTTTATAAAGTTTCCGACGAGACAGGAGAGCGGAGAGAGTTTCCATCCGGCAGAGGGTGGGAACATATTTTCTAAAAACTGCTTGCTTTTTTATCTACCAAGATGTAATATATATCCGTAGAACTCCTGTTCGCATAAATCATTTTAGCGGATATCGGATAAAACTTCTGTAACAGAGACCGGACACTTCTGCTACGATAACAGAACTGTTGGCGGACTTTTATCCGTCAGAAAGGAGACTTTATGACATTTTCTCAGTTTGCGGGACTTTTCCATACAGGAAGGGGGAAAACAGCATTAAAGGGGATAACAGATCAGGCGGGGATAGTATATTTTCTCCTCTGTCTGGTCCCTGAGGGAACAGCAGAGACACTTACATTCTCAGACGACTACTACAGGATGATGTTCACCGGGAAAAAGAAAGTGCCTGACAGGTACTGGTGGATGATAGAAAAAGGGATAAGCGACACTGAAAGGACGAAGGGCATCTTCTATGAACGCCTTGCTGACAAGTATGCCGATACGATAGGAGAAAAGCTGGGGCTTGTACTGAGGGATAAGAAAACAGTCTCAGAAGCACTTGCAAGGGTCTATCTTAATATCGCAAAGGGGCTTGGCGAGACAGAAGATGATATCAAAGTGCTTATAAAGACTGCCCCGGATAAGGGGATATCTGATAACAATAATAATATGTCAGATACAACAACACTTGATTTATTGTTTAAGGACGGCGGAAAGCCCGATAAAAAGCCTATCTCAGTGACATTAAACCTCTGGAAGGGCAGTAAAAAGCCAGTATTCGGTAAGCAAGCAGACTTATTCAGGTAAGCTACAAGCACGGCATAGGGCAGTGCAGGGAACGGGACGGAAATATTATCCACTCATTACGGTAAGCACAAAGCCTGTAACAGGGCAGTTTTGCCCTCGTATGAGACAGCGGAAGATACGATAAGAATTCTTATCCCTTGGCACGGTAAGTGGGAGTTGATGCCTTAAAAAGGGCAGTTGCAGGGCTTTTTTCGGGCTCAGACTTACCAGAACAAGGGCAAAAGACAGTTAAATGGCATTATCATCACTCTTACATAATGGCATGAATGTGCATAAATTCTTATCCCTCAGAAGTCTGCTTACCAGAATGAGTGTAAAACCGCTGTCCCAAATAAGTGAAAAGAAGGCTCCTGTTAAGAGAGATTTCAGTAAATAAGCGGAAAACGGGGCTTAAACTTCCCCAGGTGAGTGTAAAAAAGACTCCTGTTTGCACTCATATGGGTAAGTCAGAACCTGTTTTTGTGACTTCTTTAAGTGAATTTCCTTGACATACGGTCTTCCTTAAGTTAAAATCATTATGTTTATATCAGAAACTGCCTTGATTAAGGCAAAAAAAAGAGGATACGACTATGATAATGGTATCTGAGGTAAGTCAGGACGAAAAAAAACAGGCGATAAAACAGATAGACAGGAGTGCCACGGTAAAGAAGAGCAACGCTGTGATAAGCGCGAGATACAAAGCCACGCTCCTCGAAAACCAGCTTACGAGCATCTGTCTTTCAAGGGTAAAGGAGCAGAACGGGGAGTACATAGCGTCAATC
>JBJELA010000304.1:0-7571 GCA_051878915.1 Candidatus Weimeria sp. | reverse complement strand
TTCTTTTTATCAATATAACTGCTCAGAAATCCCTTTTCTGTCACCAGTACAAGACAAATCATCATAAAGATAAAAAACAGGATCACTGTAAGCATCGTACCGAAGCCCTTCGCGAACGGAGTCGCGATCAGAGTCCCTAAAAGGCCTCCGCCGCTTTTGTTCCGGCTGCATTCGAGGTAGGCACTTGCAGGAGACGGCTGGTTTTTTCCAAAAAGCACAGCCGCGATGATACCATCTAAAAAGACGATGAAGAAAAAAGCAGCTGCCAGCTTTACCTTCGCGATGACGTTACCCTTGTTTGATACCGCAAAAAAAATAGAAACCAGAAGTCCTATCGGGAGCACATAGTTTATTATGCCAAAGATCCCGAAAAAGAAGCTTCCTATGGCTCCGCCGACTGGTCCTCCAAGTCCTAAATTACTCAAAAAGAGCAGGATGCAGACAGCCAAGGACAGCCACAGATAGAGATCTCTCTTCGCATCCGTTTCAGGAGTTTTCACCTGTCTCTTTTTTGCAGCTCTTTTCCTTTTAGTGTCTGACATGCCTGCTCTGTTTTCCTTAACCTTCCTGCTCAAGCCAGCCGCAGAGATAATTGTAAAGGCCCTCATACTTGAACTTTGAGGCGTTCCATGAGTAGTCCTTCTTCATATCGCGCTCTGCCATTTTATTCCAGTCCGCCTTCTTCGTAAAGTAGATGTACTTGGAATAGTTAACAATGTTTAACAGCTCGTCGCCGTTGTAATTCTTGAATGAAAATCCGTCGCCTGTCTTCTCGTATTCGTTGTAAGGCTCCACTGTATCCTTCAGACCGCCTGTCTCACGAACGATAGGGATAGTTCCGTATCTGAATGAGATCAGCTGTGTAAGTCCGCAAGGCTCAAACCTCGACGGCATCAGGAACGCGTCGCAGGCTGCGTAGAGCTTTCTGGCCAGATCCTCTGAATAGCAGATATTCGCGGAAATCCTGTCCGGATACTTCCACGCGTAGTGGCGGAACATGTTCTCATATCGGTTCTCACCTGTACCGCAGACTACGAACTGGGTATTTTCATCAGCGATACCGTCCATACAGTAATTTATCAGATCAAGGCCCTTCTGGTCCGTAAGCCTTGAAACAAGGCCTATCATGTACTTCTTTCCGTCTATGGTAAGACCGAGCTCCTCCTGGAGCTTCTCCTTGTTGACCTTCTTATTGCGGCGGAAGCTTGTGACATCATACTGCTTGAAGATCGACATATCAGTCGACGGATCGTAGGTGATCGTGTCGATACCGTTTACGATGCCCTGCATATCGAAGTGTCTCGATGAGAGAAGGCCGTCAAGTCCCTCTCCATAGTACGGAGTCTGGATCTCCTCGCAGTATGTCGGAGAAACAGTCGTGATGTAGTCAGCGTAAACTATGCCGCCCTTAAGCATATTTCCAGCCTTGTTGAACTCGAGCTTATCAGGTGTGAAAAGCTCAGGCGGAAAACCGGAAATCCCTTCCATGGTCTCTACGTCCCATACACCCTGGAACTTGAGATTGTGGATGGTCATAATAGACTTGATGCCGTGGTAAAACGGGTTGGCCTGAAATTCGTTCTTCAGATACACAGGTATGAAACCGGTCTGCCAGTCGTGGCAGTGGATCAGGTCCGGCTTGAAATCGATAACCGGAAGCATCGAGAGAACAGCCTTGTCAAAAAAGGTGAACTTCTCGATATCATATCTGGTATCTCCATAAGGATAAAAGCACTCGAAATACTCAAGGTTGTCGATGAAGTAGTAATGTACACCCATGTACTCGTACTCCATGACACCCACATACTTGACTCCCATGTCAGGGCCGCCGCCCATCTGGAAGCTTGTAACAAACTGGAAATTGTCCCTGAACTGCGGCGGAATGCAGGTATAATCAGGAATAACAACCCTGACATCCCACTGACTCTTGTCGAACTCCTTAGGAAGTGCCGCAACTACGTCTGCGAGCCCTCCGGTCTTGACAAACGGAAAACATTCGCTCGCCGCATAAAGTATCTTCTTCATAACCTTTATCCTCCTGTTTTCAAAAGACTTCAGTCTTCTTCATTCCAGTTGTGATATACCTCCTGGACATCGTCATCATCATCGAGCCAGTCAAGTATTCTCTGAATGTTTGTCTTGTCCTCCTCGCTGTCGAGGGTAACATATGTCTGAGGGATCATGGTAACCTCAGCGTCTGCCATAGGAATCTTCTCAGCCTCAAGCTTTTCCCTGACTGCTGAAAAATCCTCAGGAGCCGTAAGGATCACATAGCTGTCATCCTCTTCCTGGAAATCATCGGCGCCAGCGTCAAGAGCTGTCATCATCAGAGTATCGGCATCAAGTCCGCACTCTTCCTTGTCAACGATGATCTGTCCCTTTTCATCAAACATATAGGACACACACCCCTGTGTGCCGATATTACCATGGCCCTTTGAGAAAGCATTTCTGACATTTGCGGCTGTACGGTTTTTATTATCCGTAAGAGCCTTTACGATGATGGCTGTACCGCTCGGACCATATCCCTCGTAAGTAACTGTCTCGTAGTTAACGCTGTTTGCGTCGCCTGCTGCCTTCTTAATGCCACGGTCGATAGTATCGTTAGGCATGTTCGCAGCCTTTGCCTTCGCGATGACATCACGAAGCTTGCTGTTATTTGCCGGATCAGGACCTCCCTCCTTGACTGCTACGGCAAGCTCACGTCCTATGATCGTGAATACCTTACCCTTGGCAGCATCATTTTTCTCTTTCTTATGCTTGATGTTAGCAAATTTTGAATGTCCTGACATTTGTAAAATTTCCTTTCTTAAAAAATTATCACTGCTATTTTATCATTTTCACTGAAGTCTTTCAACCTTCACCTTTGTAATAACCCTGTCTTTTATCGACAGTACGGTGAATTTGTAGCCGAACGCGCTCACGTAAAAATTAACGCCATCCTCCGGCACATTTCCGTGCAGATACATAAGGAGTCCGTTCAAAGTATCGATCTCCGACTCCACATCCGATAAGTCTATCTCAAGCCTCTCGGCCACGTCCTCGAGCGGTGTCTTTCCGCTCATAATGAATACGCCCGGCGCCTTCTCTATGATAAGCCTCTCGTCCTCGTCGTGCTCATCCTGGATATTTCCGACGATCTCCTCGATAATATCCTCCATCGTGACAAGTCCCGATGTCTGGCCGTACTCATCGACAACGATCATCAGATGAAGCTTCTGGAACTGCATCTGGGTAAAAAGCGTGTTTATCGAATGAGTCTCAGGTATGAACTGCGCCTTTCTGATCAGGCCGTCGATATCGCGGATCTTCTTCTGGTACTCATCAGGCATCAGCGAAAAATGAAGGAGCTCCTTCATGTGGATCGTCCCGATGATGTTGTCGAGGTCCTTGATATACACAGGGAATCTGGAAAAATGGCTCTTGTCAAAGCTGTCTATCGCTTCCCTTAAGGTGCAGTCACCATCTAATGCCTCGATATCAGCCCTGTGAGTCATTATGTCCTTCGCGTCCTTGTCATCGAACGCAAAGATATTCTCAATCATCGCGGCCTCTGAAGCCCTGAGATGTCCCTGCTCGTGGCTCTCGTTGACCATCGAGATTATATCCTGCTCAGTCACATTCGGATCAAGGCTGTGCAGTGTCTTTCTCTTTTTATTTTTTGAAAAAATACCCATGAAATCACCTGAAAAACTTCTTTTTCTCTACCATCTCGTTATCCTTGTAGTAGAGTCTTGGAACTCTTATTCCAAGGTCGCAGGCGAGTTCATAATTAAATCTTCCTGAAATATTTCCGAGCTCTTCTATAGTTATCTCCTCGTCTCCGTCCTTACCGATCAGAGTCACCTCATCCATAAGTGAAACCCCGTCGACGTCACTGACATCGACCATCATCTGGTCCATGCAGACTCTGCCCGCGATAGGGCATCTCCTTCCGCGGATTATGACATCCGCCTTATTTGAAAGAGACCTCGGATAACCGTCAGCGTATCCGACCGGGACTGTAGCTATAATCCTGTCCTTATCAGTCACATAGGTCCCGCCATAGCTTATGGATGTGCCCTTTGGAACTTTCTTTAAATGCACGATGTGTGAAGTAAGGGTAAGCGCCCTGTGTATAGGGAAGCTGTGGTCGACCTCGTCAGAAGGCCACATGCCGTACATCGTAACTCCGAGCCGTACAGCATCGAGCTTGTCCCTTGTGTACTCCATGGCTGCCGCTGAATTGCAGCAGTGGCGGATCTTAAAGTCTATTCCTCTGTCGTGAAGCATTGAGATCATCTTCATGAACTTCTCATACTGAGTGTCTGTATAGGTCTTGTCGGCCTCATCCGCTTTCGCGAAATGTGTAAAAATACCCTCTGGTATGAGCTCACTGTGCTCTTTGAAAAGTGAGGCGATCTCGTCCGCGCTTTCCTCGTTTACCTGGTAGCCGATCCGTCCCATTCCTGTGTCTACCCCGATGTGACAGTAGACCTTTGTCCCGATCTTTTTCGCGTAGTCAGCATAGTCTACGGCCATTTTTTTACTGAAAATGACCGGACGCACGCCCTCGCGGATTATCCTGTCATACGAGTGGGTAAAGGTAAAGCCGAGGATAAGTATCGGTTTCTTTATTCCTGCCTCTAAAAGCTCATAGGCCTCCTCCGCGGTAGCTGCGGCAAAGCCGTAGATGTCGTCATTTTTTTCGAGGTCCTTTGCGATAGGGACGGCTCCGAAGCCATATCCGTCAGCCTTCATTACGGCAAATATCTTCTGATCCCTGCATCTGTTCTTTACCTCATGAATATTTGCCTCTATAGCGTTTAAATCTATCTTCGCGCAAATCCTGTAAAAATCCATTCTTCTCTATCCTTCTATTTTCAAAAGCGCTTCTGGGAGCGACTCTGCTATATCGAGCGCCTTCATACCGCGTACTCCGTATTTTTCCGCTGCCACATCACCTGCCATCCCATGCACATAGACTCCAAGTGAAGCAGCCTCAAACCCTGGAAGTGACTGGGCTAAAAATGATCCGACAACACCGGAGAGTACATCTCCGCTTCCGGCAGTGGACATTCCATTATTTCCGGAGCTGTTTAATATTAATCTTCCATCCGGTGACGCTGTAACTGTCGCCGCGTCCTTTAAGGCTGTCGTAACCCCGTAGCTGGCTGATATCCGGGCTGCGGTCTCCTTCATTTTCTTTTTTATCTCAGGAACCGGCAGTCCGCAGAGCCTGCTCATCTCCATCAGATGCGGGGTAAGCACCACCTCATCTGACTTCGTCTTTTTCCGCAGCGCCTTCTGCAGCTGTTCATTCAGCGCGATCACGTTTATGCCATCAGCATCTATTACAACAGGAATATCACGGGACGACAATACCAGGTTTACAAGCCGTTTTGCCCTGTTTCCCGTGCCGATGCCCGGTCCGATAAGTACAGCGTCCGCCCAGGCGATATCGTCTCTTATCGAGGCATCGTCTGTATCTGACGAAAAAAGCGCCTCAGGCACCGTACCCATTAACGCCGTAAAGTTTGACCTGGAGCTTACTGTCTTTACCATCCCGAGGCCTGACCTCAGGGCGGCCAGTGATGAAAGAATGGCGCAGCCCGCGCATTCTTTTCTGCCCGCTATGATAAGGAGCTTTCCATAGGTGCCCTTGTTGCTGTCAGCTGTTCTTTCCGGAAGCAGTTCCTTTGCCTTCATCATCGTCATCGTTTCCATCTGATTCATGTGATCCATCACTTCCCTCGTCCTTTGTATTTTCCTTACCCGGTCCGCTTACATCCTTATCTGATTTTTTCTTGTAATTCAGGCTCTCCTCAGGCTTTTTTGATCTCCACTCTCCCTTTTCACCGCCATCATCATTCGGCTGTACGTCGGCCATATATGAATCCCTGCTCGTGAGGGTGATCGGAGTATCCGCCTTTATGTCAAAGAGTCCGAGCATCTCCTTCCCGAAAATATCATGCATGTAGGCGTAGATCTCACGGTTGTTTATCTCGCGGTTCTGCTTTTTTATGATATTGGTCTTCAGCTCAACTCTTATCTTCTTTATCCACTCCGCTATCTCGTTTACCTCAGAGGTATTTGTCCTCATCCTTTCGTAGGCATACTTTGCGGTAAGGACCATCAGATTGTCATTGGCCTCCTTCAGCTCCTTTGGAATTTCAAGGAGCCTGTCCTCATCGGCGGCTATTTTTTCATTGGTCTCATCTATCATATCGCCGACATTGGCCATACTTGTCTTTTTGGCGCCAGCTGAATTATCCATATTGTCGACGATATTCTTCATCAGCTTTTTCTTGACTGCCTTTAAGTCCTTGACTTCATTATTGAGCTTTCCCTGCTCCTTTAATATCTCATTCTCGCGGACCTCAGCCTCTTTGATATCATCAGGCTTGCCCTCGAGCGCAAAGAGCCTGTGCCACTTCTGATCAAGAACAAGTACCGGTATCTTTGTATGTGTTATTGTCTCTCTGAATTCATCGATATCAATGCCCTGATTTTCCATACGTTCACCTCCCGGTCATATTGTATGAAAGCTGCATAAGCGATTCTGACAAATGTACATTTTCAACTACAACGTCCTTTGGCAGCTCCAGGTCCACATGCGCAAAATTCCAGAAAGCGTGAACTCCTAAGTCTGCGAGCATTTTTGCCACAGGCATCGCTGCGTCCTTCGGCAGCGTAAGCACAGCTATTTCTACCTGATGAGTCTTGTTGAATTCCTCGAACTCGTCGAGCATCATAATAGGTATTCCGCTGACTATCTGCCCTTTTTTCTTCTGATCCACATCGAAGAGCCCGATCATTTTAAAGGGGAGCTTCTCAAACTTCACGTAGTTCGCTATGGCCTGTCCGAGATTTCCGACTCCGAATAGGGCAACATTGTGGATCTCGGTAAGGCCCAGGATCCTTCCGATCTCATCATATAAAAACCTGACCTTGTAGCCGTATCCCTGCTGTCCGAAACCGCCGAAGTTATTGAGATCCTGCCTTATCTGCGAGGCCGTGACCTTCATCATTTTGCTGAGCTCATTGGATGAGATTCTCTCGACTCCATTCTCCAAAAGTTCTCCCAGGTATCTGTAATACCGGGGCATTCTTCTAATGACAGCTTTTGAAATTCCTTTATCCATCTATCGCCTCAGATAACTCTTCCCAACTATGATATAGCTTTTTTAATTCTTCTTCAAGAGCATTAAACTGCCCGGTGAGGTCGTTGAGCTTCGCGGAATTCTTTGCGATTTCAGGATCCTCGAACTGGCTGTTTATCTCATCCTTCTTCGATTCGAGCTTTTCTATTCTGTCCTCGATGCTCTTTATTTCTCTCTCCTTCTTCTGCCTTGCCCTGGCCTCTTCCTTCTGCTTTTTCCAGTCAAGGGCCGAGCCAGCCTGGATATTCTCTTCAGTCTCCTCTTCCTTTACATCTGAAGAGAGACCGTAGTCGCTTTTTATATCATCCCTCTTCTGGAGGTAGTAGTCATAGTTTCCGAGATACTCATGAATCCCGTCCGCCTTAAGCTCGAGGATTCTGTCCGCCGTCTGATTTACAAAATACCTGTCGTGCGATACGTAAAGCACTGTTC
>JBJELA010000303.1:0-1626 GCA_051878915.1 Candidatus Weimeria sp. | reverse complement strand
ATGATAAGTCTTCCAGCATCTGCAAAATACTGGTCCCTGTCATCATCTACTCCCTCGCCGTCAGATATCTGAACAGCGTCTGAGCTGTTGTTCTCGATGAACTCGTTTATCTCGGCAGAATCCTCATCTGAGGTTTCGTTCTCCTTCTTTAAGAAAGCTACTACCCTTGATACGTCATCATCCGGTACGAACGCGCCCTGTACACGAAGAGGCTTGACCATGCCCTGAGGGAAATAGAGCATATCGCCCTTTCCTAAAAGCTTCTCGGCGCCGTTCATGTCGAGGATGGTCCTCGAATCTACTCCACTGGTCACAGCGAAGGCGATACGGCTCGGCATGTTGGCCTTGATAAGACCGGTGATGACATTTACAGAAGGTCTTTGCGTAGCTATAACCAGATGGATCCCGCAGGCTCTCGCAAGCTGGGCCAGGCGGCAGATGGATTCCTCTACCTCCTTTGGAGACTGCATCATAAGATCCGCTAGCTCGTCTACGATAACAACGATCTGAGGCATTTTTTTGACATTTACCTCTACGCCGTCCTTGTTTGTGATCCTTCCGTTTTTAATCTTCGCGTTATATCCTCTGATATCCCTGACTCCTGTCTCCGCAAAGAGCTTATATCTGTCATCCATCTCGTGAACTGCCCAGTTTAAGGCTCCGGCAGCCTTCTTCGGATCAGTGACCACCGGGATAAGGAGATGAGGGATCCCATTATATACAGAAAGCTCCACGACCTTCGGATCTATCATGATAAACTTTACTTCAGAAGGTGTTGCCCTGTAGAGGATGCTCATGATTATCGTATTGATGCAGACCGACTTTCCTGAGCCGGTAGCTCCGGCGATAAGCAGATGAGGCATCTTCGCGATATCCGAGATAATAACATTTCCGGCTATATCCCTTCCCGCGGCAAAGGCGATCTTTGATTTCGCCTCCCTGAACTCCTTTGACTCTACCATCTCCCTGAACGGCACTGTAAGGATGTTCTTGTTCGGAACCTCGATTCCCACGGCGCTCTTTCCAGGAATAGGAGCCTCGATCCTTATATCCCTCGCAGCGAGATTCAGCTTTATGTCGTCCGCGAGATTTACAATCTTCGATACCTTTACACCCAGTTTCGGATGAAGCTCATATCTGGTAACTGCCGGACCGCAGGTCACATCGGTCACAGTTACATCTACTCCGAAGTTTTTAAGAGTCACCTCAAGCTTCTCTGCTGTCTGCTGCAGATACTCTGAGGAATCAGTCGCACCCTTCTGTTTTATTTCACTAAGAAGTGAGGCAGGCGGGAACTGGTACGGCTTCGGAGGTCTTTCAGGCTTCTCTGTCTCACTGCCTTCCGCTGCAGGAAGGCTTTCTGCCGTGGCGTCCTTTTTAGGAACTTCACCTGCTGTTTCACCGGCAGGAGCATCAGACGGATTTACTTCCTCAGGGGTTTCAGCCTGAGGCACTTCCTCAGGAATTTCTGCCGGCTCCACTTCCTCAGGAATTTCTGCCGGCTCCACTTCCTCAGAAATTTCTGCCGGGCTTATCTCATCAGGAAGAAGCTCCGTCATTTCATCCGCAGGATTTTCTTCAGGCGTACTTCCCTCAGGAACAGATTCTGAAGCATCAGGCCGGGTA
>JBJELA010000302.1:0-1646 GCA_051878915.1 Candidatus Weimeria sp. | reverse complement strand
GAGGAGATCGGGACCGGGAACCCGGACGAACATGTAGTACCGCTAACACCTACCACTGTTTCTTCCAAGTTCCGCAACCTTATGAGAAAGATGAAACTACCATATAATTTTCACCTGCTCCGACATTATTTTGCTTCATCATTGATCGCTGGCGGTGTTCCAAAAGCCTATATACAGGCCCTTGGAGGCTGGGAGACCGGCGGGTCCCTCGATCATGTTTACACGCATATCCTTCAAACATCGCAGAACGATTATAACAAGCAGATGAATGATCTGTTTTCTTCCAAGTTCAAAAAATGATTTCGTGTACGACGCGTGAACGGTTTATAGACAAAAGGCTTCCGAAAACGGCATTTTTTATCCGCTCCAGGAATATTTCTTCTGCCCTACAAACCGCATAAATAAAAGGATTGCCGCTAATGCTAGCAATCCTCTTATTTTTGTCAGAAGTGTAGACGATGGGATTCGAACCCACGGCCTTCAGAGTCGGAGTCTGACGCGCTATCCAGCTGCGCTACGCCTACATTCGGTATTGAAAAAATGCCGTACTAATTTATATTACCAACATGGTGCTATTTTGTCAAGGTTGATAAAATCTCTGATGCAACCTGATCCGGAGACTTTCCATCTGTAGAAACCGTAATATCGGCTGCCGCGGAATATGCCTCTTCTCTTTCAGCCATAAGCGTTACGATACGCTTCATGGGATCAGGGCTTTTTAAAAGTGGCCGGCTGGTATTGTTCTTTACCCTGTCATATACCGTCTCTGCTGTCGCGGTAAGCCTTACAACTACACCGTTTTTTTTCATATAAGAGACATTTGCGCTTCGAAGCGGAGCTCCGCCTCCACACGAGATTATATACTCTTCTTTCTCTTCAGAAAGCTTTTTAAAGACGGCTGTTTCTATCTCACGAAAACCTGCCTCTCCGTTATCCGCGAAAATCTGAGAGATGGACCTGCCCTCCTGCTCTACTATCAGCTCATCGGTATCGAGCAGTTTTCTGCCTGTAAGCCCTGAGAGCTTCCTTCCTGTAGTGGTCTTTCCTGTTCCCATAAATCCGATCAGATATATCTGCATCACTCATCCTCGCTCAAAATCCTTATGATCTCTTTTAATTCCTCAAAATTTATCTGCCCCGGAGCACTAGCCTCCCTGTCAGCGCCAAAGGTAACGCAGGAACCGAAGGTCGCTCCACAGAGGCGGCTTATCGTGCCTATGCTTCCCATTGACATGGTTATGAGCGGCACCTCAGGAAAATTTCTGTGAAAATCATCTGTCACCTGAAGAAGCCTGAGTACATCCGAAGAATCCTCTGGCATCACAGCGAGCTTAACTATATCGGCTCCCGCATCCTTCATGGACACCAGGTAATCATACATGGTCCCTGTATCGGGAGTACAGCTGAAATCGTGATGAGAAAGAACGGTCTTTACTCCGAGGTTCTTTATTTCATCTGTAAAGCCTCTGTCATCTCCTAAGGTGTCATACTCTATATCGATGAGGTCTGCGCAGCCACTGTCTGCCACGCGCCTTAAAGTGTCTTTATAATCGGCTGATTTTACAGGAAAATTCCCGCCCTCAAGATCAGTCCTTATAGTGCAGAGAAGCGGGGTGTCATCAGCCGCGCTGCGGATTTTTTTCAGG
>JBJELA010000301.1:0-1671 GCA_051878915.1 Candidatus Weimeria sp. | reverse complement strand
TGGATTCCGCTGAGTGAGGATCCTCTTGTGGCGATTCTTCCCAAGGACTCCAAATACGAAGATATGGACGCTTTTCCAGTTGCGGAAGTAACAAAGCAGCCTTTCATCATGTCAGCTGAAGGCACTGACTATGACATACATTATCTCCTTGAAAAATCAAAAATCCGCCCGGATATCCACTTTACCTCAAAGGATGATCATGCCATCGTTTCTATGGTATCTCACCATTTGGGAATAAGCATCCTGCCAAAGCTTGTCGTAGAAGATGCCTTCTATGATTTTATAGCCAAGCCTTTATCGCCTTATTTCAAACGTGATCTGGGAATTGCCTACAAGGACAGCTGCCTGTCTCCCGCCTCCCGCAAATTTATTGCGAAAGTACAGGAGTTTCCGCTGCCATGACCTCTGCCAGCTTCTGAGTGTTCGACTAAGCCTTACGGCCAAGCTTGTTGATATATTAGTTTACAAAGCTATGTCTAAAGACTTGAATTGGTCAGGTCCTGAATAGTCCCAAAAAACATAGCGCTCTTAAATGATTTTTTACAGATTCAGCTCGTCATAGAAGGACGAAAGCAGCTCTGCTGACTTACGGAGAGCAGCTTCTTCCTTTGGATCCAGATTTATCTCCACAATCTCCTTCGAGCCTGTCTTGTCGATAATTGTTGGAACTGAAAGCCATGCGTTTTCAATGCCGTATTCACCGGAAAGTCCGACAGTCACAGGGTAGATATGATTCTCATTAAAGAGGATCGATTTGCAGATGGCGGCTGCGGACGCCGCGATCCCGTAGCAGGTATTGCCCTTTCTGTTAAAAATATCCCATCCTGCCTTGATCGTCTGCTTCTGCAGATCCTCAGGTGTCACATTATGAGTTCTGTCAGGATTGTCCTTCATGACATTTTCCACAGACTTGCCGCCGATAACGGCTGAGTGCCAGGAAACGATCTCGCTGTCCCCGTGTTCGCCGCATACGTAAGCGGAGACACTCTTTGAATCGAGGTCGTACATTTTTGCAAGCTCACAGCAGAGACGCGCGGAATCCAGATTGGTGCCTGAACCGATCACCTGATTCTTCGGAAGTCCTGAGAGCTTATAGACCATGTATGTCATAATGTCGACAGGATTTGAGATTATAAGAAAAATACCGTCAAATCCGCTTTCCATAACAGAATTTACGATGCTCTTTATGATCTTGATGCTTGGAGCAAGCATATCGAGACGGCTGGACGAGTCTTTTGGCATAGGTGCCGAAGCCGTGACAATTACGATATCCGCATCATGGCAGTCACTGTAATCTCCCGGATGGATATTGATATTACGGTTCATGAAATAAATCGAATGAGCCATATCCAAAGCCTCGGCATAAGCCTTATCCTTGTTCACATCGATAAGGACAACCTCTTCGGCAAGTCCCTGATTGATGATCGTATAAGCTGTAGTGCTTCCGACATTTCCGCAGCCAACAATTACAACTTTTGAATCCTTAAAGCCCATTTTTATTACCTCCAGGATCTAAAAAAATCTTTCTTACTATTCACGGTACCTCCCCAAGCAGGCCGCAGACCAACCGCGCTGACGCGCGTTTGCCGCATCTTCAATGCTGAAAGTCTGCGGTCGTTGGGGAGGTTCCTGCTTCACAGGAACGCTTCTGTGGGTGTTCAACCGTCCGCA
>JBJELA010000300.1:0-1675 GCA_051878915.1 Candidatus Weimeria sp. | reverse complement strand
AATGTGGGCCATTTTTTTCGGCCCAGGTTTTTCATAGCTTATTTGACACTACCTTTATAATCAGCCCTCGAGCGTCTTTATTCCAGCCTCGATTCTCTTCAGTGACTCTTCCTTGCCGAGGATCTCCATGATCTGGGTTGCTCCGCCAGGTGTAGACGCTTTTCCGGAAAGCGCTGTACGAAGAGGCCACATAACAAAGCCCACCTTGAATCCCTTTTCTGTGGCAAATGCCTTCAGAGCAGCGAAAAGAGCGTCGTTTGAATAGTCATCCTGCTCCTTAAGCACCGGGTAAACAGACTTCAGAAGCTCCAGAGAGTTTTCCTCGGTGCATTTATTTTTCTTATTGACATAGAGAGACGTATCGTACTCCGGTACCTCTTCAAAGAAGTCGATAAGCTCCGCGATATCAGGGAAGATCTCAATTCTCGACTGAACTAAGGCCGCGATTTTCTCCTTGTCACAGTCTCTCTTTACTGTCTCGTTTATATACGGAAGCGCCTTGCTGTAGAATGCGGCCGGATCCATTTTTTTGATGTACTCACCGTTCATCCACTTGAGCTTTGTCGTATCGAAGACTGCAGGCGACTTGCTGATGTGGTGATAGTCAAACTTCTCGATAAGCTCAGGGAGGTTCATGATCTCCTCGTTATCCTCAGGACTCCAGCCTAAAAGAGCCACGAAGTTTACGATAGCGTCTGTCAGATATCCCTGGTCTACGAGGTCCTCGAATGAGGAGTGACCGCTCCTCTTTGAAAGCTTCTGGTGCTGCTCATTCGTGATAAGCGGGCAGTGGATGTACTTCGGGATCTCCCATCCAAATGCCTCATAGAGCCTGTTGTACTTCGGTGAGGATGACAGGTACTCATTTCCTCTTACCACATGGGTAATGCCCATCAGATGGTCGTCTACTACGTTCGCGAAATTGTAGGTAGGATAACCGTCTGATTTGATAAGGATCATATCGTCGAGCTCGCTGTTGTCAACTGTGATATCTCCATAGATCTCATCGTGGAAGGTAGTCGTTCCTGTACGTGGATTGTTCTGTCTGATGACATAAGGCTTTCCAGCGGCAAGGTTTGCTTCAACCTCCTCATTTGAGAGGCTGAGGCAGTGCTTGTCGTAGATAGAGATCGTCTTCTTCTCGCCATTCTCATCCACTACTTCCTGCTTTAAACTCTCAAGTCTCTCAGGGGTGCAGAAGCAGTAATATGCTTCTCCCTTATCGATAAGCTCCTTTGCATACTTCATGTATATGCCCTGCTTTACACGCTCACTCTGTACGTAAGGACCGCAGCCGCCATCCTTATCAGGTCCCTCATCGTGCTCGAGGCCGGTCTCCTTCATTGTCCTGTAGATGATGTCTACCGCACCCTCCACATATCTCTCCTGGTCAGTATCCTCAATACGCAGGATAAAATCACCGCCGGCGTGCTTTGCGATAAGGTAAGCGTATAATGCCGTACGGAGATTTCCGACATGCATTCTTCCTGTAGGTGATGGTGCAAAACGAGTTCTTACTTTCATTTGTTTCTTCTCTTCTTTCTGTGCCGTAATATCAGGCTTTTTCTCCTGAACAGCCTTTTCTGTTTCTTTTGAATCAGTCTTTTTACCGGTCTCTTCCGCATCGAGAGACTTCCGAATACGCTGAAGGCTATGATTATGATAATGAAGACAA
>JBJELA010000299.1:0-1676 GCA_051878915.1 Candidatus Weimeria sp. | reverse complement strand
AAAAGCATTTCCCGTGACTATCCCAGTCATGGCAGGGTATATTTTTCTCGGGATTACCTATGGGATACTGATGATAACTAACGGTTTTCCGGTGTGGCTTCCTGTCCTCACTGCAGCCATTATCTACACGGGTTCCATGGAATTCCTGATGGTAGAGATACTCTCATCATCGTTCGCCCCGCTGTCGGCATTTTTCACAGCAATTATGGTCGGAGCGAGACACCTGTTCTACGGCCTTTCGATGCTGAAAAAATACCGCGGGACCGGCAAGGCAAAGTTCTATCTGATCTACACCTGCAGCGACGAAACCTTCGCGTTAAACTACAACGCCGCGCCGGAGGAAGAAGGGCTGAACAGGACAAGGTTCTATACTATAGTTTCTCTTCTGGACCAGTGCTACTGGGTCATTGGTTCCCTTATCGGAGCCGTCTGCGGTTCGTTTATCACCTTTAACACCAAAGGCCTCGACTTCGTCATGACAGCTATGTTCCTCTCAATTTTTGCGGATCAGTGGCTCAAGGACAGTGATCAGATAAAAATAAATGGCGGCTGCCTGAAAAAGCACCTTCCGGAGATCACAGGCGTCGCCGCCTCGGTATTATGCCTGCTCGTTTTCGGAGCCGAGCGCTTTATCATTCCTTCGATGATACTTATGCTGGCTCTTCTTTTAATCCTTGCTCCATATATAGAAGGGAAAAATAAAAATGACTGATAAACAGATGATAATCACTTTTACAGTTATCTGGGCCGGAACTGTCCTTACGAGATTTCTGCCGTACATAGTTTTTCCGGAAGGAAGAAAGGTTCCAGGCGTAATCCTGTACCTGGGAAAGGTCTTAGGTCCCGCTGTATTTGGTCTTCTCGTCGTCTACTGCCTGCGAAACACCGACGTCACCACTTCCTTCGCGGCAGGCGGCACCCACGGCATCCCTGAGCTTATAGCGACAGTCGTCACCCTGGCTGTCTACAGATGGAAAAGACAGATGATCCTTTCGATGGCAGCCGGAACAGTCTGCTATATGTTATTAGTGCAGCTGGTTTTTGCGTGATATAGATTTAATATTTTTTACACAATATCTTCACAAAATTAATGTAGTATATCTTTTGTGATAGCAGTAATGCTATCCGAATTTTTTTCATACTCTCCCCTTTTTGCCACGGATTTCCCATCCGTGGCTTTTTTATTTCTTATCCCATAAGCCATGAGAGATAGCAGGACTGACAGTGATTGTGCGCCACACTGTTTTCGTCAAAGTCACTTCCTGTGATATCAGAAAAAGTCTGGGCCATCAGAGAGTGGTCAGAATCACTCATGACTATATCTGTTCCATACCTGCGGTAGGTACCGAATTCCTTATAATAGCTTGATACAAGAGCGCCAGCTAAGGTATCTGAGTCCAGAAGTCCCAGCTTCTCCAAAGTCTTCGCCAGGTCATCTGAATTCTCAGGCGGAAGAGTCGTAACCAGATCATCAGGATTGATATAGTTATAGATATTCGTATATCTGGAAGTATCCTTTTCTCTCGACTTTGTAACCTTTGGCGACGCAAAGGTATAGGCGTAGACAGCGCTTTTTCCATAGGTATCTGAAAGCCTCTTGGCCATGATATCCGCTACTGCCACTCCTCTGCTGT
Source organism: Candidatus Weimeria sp. (assembly GCA_051878915.1). Taxonomy (GTDB): domain Bacteria; phylum Bacillota; class Clostridia; order Lachnospirales; family Lachnospiraceae; genus Weimeria. The sequence continues at coordinate 42 of JBJELA010000299.1, read as the reverse complement.
GACCTGTAACCCAGAAAATCGTTGATCCCTTTTTCAGCTTAT
>JBJELA010000298.1:0-1681 GCA_051878915.1 Candidatus Weimeria sp. | reverse complement strand
AAAGCGGCACATCTAAAGGCACAGACAGCCAGGCAGATGGCGGGAAGGAAACGAAATGAATCTTACAAAGATATTAAGGACACTCATACCGGCGCTATGCGCCGGGTTGCTGGTCACAGGATGCTCCCTTCCATTCGCAAAGAAGAAAGTCGAAGTCCCCAGGGATCCCGTATATGGGGAAGACGCTGAATACACAAAGAAAGTCGATAACTATCTCGCATCAGCCGACGAGACCGTAAAGACACCATACGGAAATATAGCTATCATGACGCTTCCCAGCACCACCCATGAGATCTCCGTATCCCATAACAGCAGTCCGAAAGTACTCCGTGAAGCGGCATACCTTATGGATCAGACAGATAACAGCAAGAACACTGAGGGCCGCTTTATCACTCACTTCTCATATACAAAGGACATGTCTGATCCTGAGCTCATGAGCGTTGCCATGGTTCTTCAGAGCGCGGACGTTCCGCAGAGTATTTTTATGGACAGCAGGAATGCCATCCACAAATACTATACCGCTGAAATGGTAAACGCCATCTCGGGATCATCCATCACGGTATCCTACCCAAACAATATAACAGAAAGTGTAGGACTGTATAAGGTAAACGAAAACGGAAAGAAAATATCAAAAAAAAGCGGTGAAGACAGAGCGTTTGCCTATGTATATATTATCCCGTATAACGAGGGGTATGTCATGATGGAAACATATGCACCGGAGGACAGAGGAGAAACTTCCATCTTCGGAAAGGTAACCGAAAAAGCAAAATCCAACATCGGCGACAACGAGATCATAAGCCAGCTCAGAAAATACATCGATAAGAACAGAAAAAAGCTCATATCTGATGATGAACGCGCTACCATTGATGAGTGCAAAGCAAGGAGTGAAGAGATACTTGGTGCCATCACTCTGGCAGACTACAACGAAGATGCCAGGCAGCAGAGGGAACAGGCTCTGCAGGATACGGCCGCACAGGACGTATCTCTCTGCCTTCAGTATATCCCGGACTATAAGGCAGAATCCACCCTTGAAAAACCTGAATACGAAGATTTCAGTGCCAGGATGCAGGCAAACGGATATAAAGAAAAGGAAAACAGAAAGGCTGAGAAACCAAAACATATACTCTATCATATTGACTATACCAGTATTTATGACAGCGGCACCAAAGGAAGCCTTATAAAATCTGACTTCAACAAAAATGCCGCAAATGAGTATAAGAAGATCAAAAAGGTGAAAAGCTCCAAAGACGGATATGAATCGACTGAGATCATAGGCAGGAATTTCAGGATTTCATACGGATATAACACCGAAAAAGACCGCATGTGGGCTGTTTACCTCTTCAAAAACAGGGAAGATTTCTCGAAAAGTAAGGAATTTTATAAGATAGATTACGAGACGAAGAAAAAGGTACAGAACATAAGCATTAACGCAGAAACGCCTGAACTGATCACATTCTCCGGCAACATAAAGGATGTTATCTCGACAATGAAACTTATAAAATTCACAAAAGCAGATTATAAAGATCAGGACTGACCTGATATTCTGTTATCTCTAAAAGACCACGCTGATCAGGACCAGCCCCCCAGTGCGGTCTTTTTTGCATGCAAATCCATAGACAACGATACAAATTATATGCTTTTGAGCGAGGCAGGTTCTCAAGAAATACAGCGACCAAAGATC
>JBJELA010000297.1:0-1684 GCA_051878915.1 Candidatus Weimeria sp. | reverse complement strand
CATATGAGAATATGACATAGAGGAGAAAAACTAAAAGAAAGACTGCCGCGGCAATAGAAAAGTCAATATTGTAAATTAGTTTCATACCTTACCCCGCAAGGATGTCTCTAACCTTTGAAATAAGATTTTCCGGAATAAACGGTTTGACCATGTAACCTGAAGCATCAAGAGAAGACGCCTTGATAACAGAATCTACAGTATTATCTCCTGTAAGGAAAATAACCTTCAGTTTCTTTGTGGATGGATTGTTCCTGATATAACGGAGTGTCTCAAAACCATCCATGACAGGCATGTCGATGTCAAGAAGCAGCAGGTCATAATACTCATTTGCCAGAGTGGAAAGACATCTCTGACCTGTTTCAACTGTATCTACCAGATACCCTTCCTTTGAGAGTATATAAGCAGCAGTTTTTCTTGTGACCATGTCATCATCAACAACAAGAATTTTCTTCATCTTGAACACCTCCTTAAAAAAAGTTCAGTCTGTAAAGCTTACCGATTTATTCCGGCTTAATAATCATTTATCTGACTCTGAAAGTATTTTGTCAATACTTACAATGCGGACGCAGATAGTAAATATCTCAGCAGCCTGCTTTAATTCAGCAAGCGGAGGATATGACGGAGCGATACGGATATTCTTATCGTCCGGATCCTTTCCGTACGGATATGTAGCGCCGGCCGGAGTAAGGGTTACGCCTGCCTCCTTGCACATAGCGACAATCTTCTTCGCGCAGCCGTTTAATGAGTCAAATGAGATAAAATATCCGCCATTAGGCTTTGTCCACTCACCTACCTCAAGTCCTCCGAGATTCTTCTCAAAGATATCCCACACAGCCTCGAACTTAGGACGGAGTATGGCTGCGTGACGTCTCATGTGCTGCTTCATATTTGCCAGATTTCCGAAGAAACGTACGTGACGGAGCTGGTTGAGCTTATCGTGACCGATGGTCTGTACTGTCATATACTTTCTGACATCATCGAGATTCTTCTTTGAAGCTGCCATAGCAGCAAGTCCTGAACCAGGGAAAGTAACCTTTGATGTAGAAATGAATTTGTAAACGATATCAGGATTTCCAGCCTTCCTGCACTCATCGAGGATCTCAAGGATCACATCCTGCTTTTCCGGCTCATCATAGAGATGATGGATGGAATAGGCGTTATCCCAGAAAATACGGAAATCCTCAGCTGCCGGCTTAAGAGCGGCAAAACGTCTTACAGTCTCGTCTGAATAGCTGTAACCCTGAGGGTTGGAATACTTCGGAACGCACCAGATGCCCTTTACAGCCGGATCGTTGTTTACATAGTCCTCTACCATGTCCATATCAGGACCTTCCGGTGTCATCGGGATGTTTATCATCTCAGCGCCGAAGAACTCTGTGACCTTAAAGTGTCTGTCATATCCTGGTACCGGGCATAAAAACTTCCATTTGTCGAGCTTGCACCATGGAGTGCTGCCGCATACACCCTTCGCGTAGCTTCTCGCGATCTGGTCGAACATGATATTCAAGGATGAGTTTCCGAAAATGATCATGTCCTCCGGGCTTACCTCGCTCATCTCACCCATAAGGGCCTTTGCCTCAGGGATACCGTCACTCACGCCGTAGTTCCTGCAGTCTGTGCCGGTCTGGTCGTTGAAGTAGCTGTTTGAATTCAGCACATCCATAAGCTCATTTGAAAGGTCAAG
>JBJELA010000296.1:0-7918 GCA_051878915.1 Candidatus Weimeria sp. | reverse complement strand
GCTTGTAAGGAGTAGCTCCTACGATATATCCTGTCTTTAAATCCTGTGAGGTATCACCTGCAATAGCTGAAGCGATGCAGATGATGGATGCTATAACGATAGCTCCTGTCATACCCTTGATCCCGATGTTGCCGGTAGCCTTTAAGGCAGCTGTTACGATAAGGAGCGTAGCTATCGTCATACCTGAAACAGGGTTGTTTGAAGATCCTACGATACCTACCATACGGGCGGATACAGTTACAAAGAAGAACGCGAATATTACGACAAGGAGCGTTCCGCCGATGCCTACCGGGAAAATAGGCGCAATGCAGATAATAAGCGCGATGATGATAATGCCTAAGATAAGGAATTTAGCTGGCAGGTCCTTGTTTGTCCTTACAGATTCACCGACCTTTGAGCCGTATCCCTTCATCGAACCGGAGAAAGCCCGGATCATTGTAGGAAGTGATTTAAGAAGGCTTATGATACCGCCGCAGGCAACAGCGCCGGCGCCGATGTACTTGATATACGATGACCAGATGGTTGCAGCTGCCATACCTGAGATAGGATCGGAAGCCGGATATATGGTCATATCACCACCAAATACATAGATAAGAGGCATCAGTACGAGCCAGCCTAAAATACCACCGGTCAGCATGTATGAAGAGATCCTCGGTCCGCAGATATATCCGACACCTAAGAGTGAAGGAAGGGTATCCATTCCGATACCGGCGCCCTTGTAATGCTTGAAATCATATGTGATCTCTGACGGGAAAATCTTAAGTCCGTCAGTAAGGAACTTAAAGGCAGCAGCGATTCCAAGTCCTGAGAAGACTGTCTTGGCGCTCGCGCCACCCTCTTCTCCTGCCTGAAGAACCTCAGCGCAGGCTGTTCCCTCTGGATAAGGAAGAGTTCCATGCTCCTGAACGATAAGGGCGTTTCTGAGCGGAACCATGAAAAGCACACCGAGTGTACCGCCAACCATACAGATAAGAGCGATCAGTCCGAATGAAGGATATGAAGTCTTTCCGTCATTCGCCCACATAAAAATAGCCGGGAGTGTAAAAATAGCTCCTGCCGCTACTGACTCACCTGCTGAACCAATGGTCTGTACCATGTTGTTCTCGAGGATCGAATCTCTGTGAAGTATCACGCGGATAAGTCCCATCGAGATAACAGCTGCAGGAATAGACGCTGAGATGGTCATTCCGATCTTGAGGCCCAAGTACGCATTGGCCGCGCCGAAAAGTATCGCAAGCAGGATACCTACGATGATCGAAAACGGTGATAACTCCCGCATCGTTGTGTCCGCGGACACAAATGGTTTGAATTCTTTTTTCTCGTTGTTCATTTTTTTACCTTTCTGTCCTTTTTTTCCCCTCAATTATACTAAAAAACCGCCTTAATAGTATAAATGTCATAATTGTGGGTGTCAATGATTTTTATAGAACAAAATCCCCGGTTTGTATTTTATGGCGTTACGAATCAGCGTAACCACGACATAAACCGAGATTCCGATGCAGACCTGAACCGGATAGGTAGCAAGCATTTTTTCAGGCGCTAAGTACGCAAGCACCATCGCGGCTCCCGCCGGCGGGACCATAGGACCTGTATGGTAAAAGATTATAAGAAAAATAACCGAGGATATCAGAAGGCTTACTGCCATAAAAATATCCGGGAGGCGCAGAAATGCCATCCGTACATATGCCCCTGAGGCAGCCGAAAGCGTAAGGAGGATTATCACACGGATAGGATGCATTCTTATCACCTTGTTCTTATAGGCAGAGAGTTCTGTAAAGGCTACAAGTATCGGAGGCGCTGCCATAAACTTCCACCCGGTCCGGATAGCAATACAGATCATTACAGAAGCTGTGACGAGGCGGAAAACTGTAAGAGTCACCGGCAGGTCCTTCTGAACAGGAATATACTCCTCCTTTGCCTTGATCGAGTATTTTTCAAGGATCTTACGCAGCAGTATTATCAGCGCGGTGAAAACAACGATTGAGACTAAGTACCAGAGCGACCTCGTCTGAAGAAGTATTGGAAGCACCAGAGCCGAGATCATCGGCATAAAGGAGGTGCCTGAGAATGACTGGATAATAAGAGCCACCGCGTAGCCGAGGATCATCTGAAGCACAAGTGGAAGCGGGACAAAGCGCACTATCCCCATGCCAATAATTCCGCACGCTAAAAGAAGCAGGAACATCCTCCTGCCATTTGTCATCCACGACCTGTGTGGCGTCAGAAACATGCCTGCTGCTATCGCCCCGACCTCCGGGAAGATAACCTCATTCTCACCAGTCACGATTGAAAGGATAACCATCAGAAATACCGTAAGAAGGAAGCAGGCAGAATCTATAACTTTTATTTTGAATTCACTGAAATTCTTCTCCATAGAAAACGTATCAATTTTAAGAGCTGCAGATAAATGACGTAAAGTAATGTACCAGCCGCAAAGATGAGGACAACCCAGAATGCGTAACGCAGGACAAATAATCCTGTATTTTTCTTAAGAGGCTCTATCCAGTCAATGCACTTCCAGAGGCTGTACATGAAATTGTTGTCGTGGAACAGGTATATCATAAACGTAGCTGAACCGAGGAAGTTGATAAACCTGTTTGGTTTTATATGTATCCTTGTAAAAATACAGAAGACGCATACAGAAAGCAGCACCGCGATCCAGCTGTACTCAGGGATTATCTCGAATGGCTGGATAAAATACTTATCCTTGCTGCCAAACTGATATTCAACTACAGCATCGAGCACCTGGTTCCGGTATGAGAACATCAGAAACAGGTTTATCAGTACAATAAGCACGACAAAGACGCCGGTCCTTACTTTTTTGAACGGATCAAACCTTCTCAGGTATCCTCCGAGGGCATAGTAGAAAATACCGATTCCAAGGATACGAAGGTCATCTGAGATGCCCTCGAGGAAATCGCCCGACCAGCCGAATGAGACTATACAGAAAACCACTGCGATAAATATCAGATAGCTCCGCCTGTCCCATTTCTGCAGATATCTGTTCAGCAGAAGTCCCGCGATAATAATGATAAGGATATAGTAGCCGATAAACCATGAGTTGTTATTAAACCTCTCAAGGCTTGTCAGGTTTATCTTTATCCCGCCTGCTCCATCATAGAAAAAATAAAAGAAGGCGTAGGATACAAACATAAGCACTATAGTGATATAGGCCATCTGCTCTACCAGCTTTTTACCGGTACGAACCAGATTTATCCTGCGGCTTGCCATGAAGTAACCGGAAATCAGGATGAACATGCCGTTTCCTATTTTTCCAAGAGGCATTATCAGATACAGCCACATCAGCTTTGAGTAGAACCTCGGGTGGCAGAAATAGTCCTGTGTGCCAAAGAGGTTTATGATAGATGTATCCGTGAGCTGATCCCTGATGCTGTGACGAAGGATATGAAAGGTGATGATCATAAGCATCGCCACAATACGCATAAGTTCGATATTAGATTCTCGTGGTTTCTTTTTTGTTTCCATTTATTTTTTCTTTACTGAATATCCAAATGTTCCAAGTTCTTTTCCAAGAGAAAAATAGGTACCGTGTGAGTACACTATAGGCTTTGCCTTCTCGAGCGCGAAACGGCCGTTTTCATCCATATACTTACTGTCCACATGAACAGAGAGCACATAGGCAAGAAGCATCACATGGGAACCGAGATCTCTTTCATCGGTGATCCTGCACTCTATCGTAACAGGGCTTTCCGCGACAAGAGGGACGTCTATCTGTTCTGCCTTTTCCTTTGTCAGGTGACATTCACTGAACTTGTCATGAGTGCTTCCGCTTACTACCCCGCAGTAATCCGTGGCCCACGAGAGCTTTTCTGTCGTGAGGTTTAACCCGAAGACCTTCGTCTCATGAAGCGCCGTATAGGAATAACGGCTCTTCCTTACCGAAATATACAGCATCGGTGGATTTGTGCAGACAGTTCCTGTCCACGCAACCGTCATAAGGTTGTCCTTCCCGTCAGTACCCCTGGTAGAGACGAGTACTGCCGGCAAAGGGTAAAGCATGTTCCCCGCTTTAAAAGTTTCTTTCATTTCTACTCCTGTCTACTCCTCTTTATCTGTCTCCCTTATCAGGCCTTATTCTCCTGACTTGCCGATATTGCTCAGCATATCCATCTTCATCTCGTAGTATTTAGGGCTCATATCGACATAGTGCCTGTGAGGGTTTTCGAAACGCTGCTCCTCTGGCCATATCTCGTTTACGAGCTGGTCCTTTACAAATGACTGGATCTCTCTTACTGTCGGAAGCTCCATTTCAAGCTTTCCGTGATTTATTATTAGCTTCTGGAGCGGCTTTGCCGTGCAGTCTGTAAACGACCTGACCTTCCACGGCTCAAGCGGATCTACAAACCTGTAAGGCATGCTCATATCCACCCCTTCGTCACGGCCTGTGATAAGGTCTGCTATGGCATGCCCTGCTTTGTCATAGATACGGTAGACGCTCTTAATTCCAGGATTTGTTATTTTTTCAACGGAATCAGATACCTTTATCCTCGGCATCATCTTTCCGTCCTGCTCGACTGCGCAGAGCTTGAATACTGCTCCGAACACCGGCTCTGAACGGCTTGTGATAAGCCTCTCGCCGACGCCGAAGGAATCCACCTTACCGCCCTGGTCGAGGATCGACTTTATGGTGTACTCGTCGAGGCTGTTGCTTATGACGATCTTCGCGTCTGTAAAGCCTGCCGCATCGAGCATCTGACGGGATTTCTGCGTCAGGTAGCTTAAATCTCCCGAATCTATCCTGATGCCGTAGTTCGAGCTCTTTACGCCCTTCTCTCTCATCTCATTAAAGACCTTTATGGCATTCGGAACGCCCTGCTTTAATACATCGTATGTATCCACAAGCAGGATGCAGTTATTCGGATAGATCGAAGCAAACTTCCTGAAGGCCGTAAGCTCATCCTGATAAAACATGATAAAGCTGTGAGCCATGGTGCCGCCGACCGGGATATCAAAATACTGTCCGGCGGAAACGGTGGCCGTGCCCTTCACTCCTCCGATAAAGGCAGCTCTGGCGCCGTATATGGCGGCATCGTTATTGTGGGCTCTCCTGGCTCCAAAATCAGAAACGGCTCTGCCTGCCGCTGAGCGCACGATTCGCTGTGCCTTTGTAGCGATAAGGCTCTGATGGTTCACCTGTGCGAGGATCTCCGTCTCTACCAGCTGTGCCTGAACCAGCGGCGCAACCACTGTAATTACCGGCTCACCCGGATACATGATGGTTCCCTCCGGATAAGCGTACAAATCTCCAGTGAACTTGAAATCCCTCAGGTAATCGAGGAACCTGTCATCAAACTGATGAAGTCCCCTCAGATACTCTATATCACTCTCATCAAAGTGCATTCCCATCAGATACTCGACTACCTGCTCAAGTCCCGCGAAAATCGAAAATCCGCCGCCATCAGGGTTTCTCCTGTAAAAGACATCAAAGGCAACCTTCGTATCCTCATTTTCCTCGAGAAAATAACCGTTAGCCATAGTCAGCTCATACAGGTCCATCATCATCGAGATATTTCTGTTATCGTAAATATTCATTATATCACCTCTCGCAAAAGCTCTCTGAAACTAATACATCAGAGATTCCTGTACCTCTCCATCATCGAATTAAAGAGCTCTGCAGTTCCCGGAGGAGTATAGGTGATCGCGTTCGCTCCCGCGTCAACGGTTTTTCTGATATTCTCAGGCGTATTGCCGCCGCTTGCTATGATCGGCACATCCGGGAAGTTCTCCCTGATATGCGCCACGACTTCAGGAGTCTGCGCCGCGCAGGCTACATTCAGGATTGAAGCGCCTGCCTCGAGTCTCGCCTTTATATCAGTGTGGATGCTTGTGACGGTGATCACGACTGGTATATCCACTGCCTTTGATACCGCGAGGAGATTTACATTCTTGACCGGGGAATTAAGGACTATCCCCATTGCTCCGCTGCTCTCCATATCCTTCGCAAGACCTATGGTCCTGACTCCGTGGGTCGTACCGCCGCCTACACCCGCGAAGACCGGGATATATGAATATTTGATCACCGCGTCTCCGATCGCGGTCTGCGGCGTGAACGGGTAAACCGCAAAAACAGCGTCAGCATTGCAGTTTCTGATAATGGCAAGGTCCGTGGTAAAGACAAGTGTCTTTATCCTCCTGCCGAATATGACTATTCCGGAAGCCTTCCTGGCCTCCTCCGGTACTGTAACGATGTTGTGCCTGAGCTTTGTCTCTATAACAGGCCTTTTCTTTTCCTCTGACATTCTCCCTTCGTCCTTTCCATTACTTCTTCAATGCTTCAAAGACGTTGTTGCGGGCAGCGATTTTTTTCAGCTCTGAAAGATTTGTTTTCATGTAAAAACGCAGTCCGGCCAGCTCCTCATCTGTAAATCCGTCATTTGTCGTGATCTCACATTCAGGGATCTTTGCCTCTGCGTATTTTTTTCCATCTGTAAATGTCACATAGGCGTATTTCTTCTTCCCGGTCTTATCTGTGCAGATCGGGGAAACCGTCATTTTCATCTCTTGTTCAGACATCTGTGTTCTCCAGCAAAATCACTTTTCCACTATGATTATGAGCATTTAGGATGTATTTGTCAAAACATTTTTTCGCCATGTGTCTTTTACAAAACGACAAAAAGAGCCATCCGTTGCCGGATGGCCCCAGAGACGGTCGTTATCCGCCGTATCTGTCGTAATGCTTTCCGCCCCAGTAAACCCGTTCGTTTACCTCGGCCTTCGGTCCCAGCTCGACTCCTTCAAAAAGCCACTTTTTGAATTCATCAAATCCGGTGCGGTCCACTATATAGCCGATATGCTCCTTATGCTCCACCGCGTCCGGATCTATATACTCCTCGATATAAGCATAGGTATTTTTAACCATTTTAAGGATGCTCTCCTCATCGGCCCACTTGATAAAGTCCTCGGCCAGTCGAGGATTTTTCTTTCCTGTACGTCCGAGCAGCACCAGCCTGAAATAGTGCTCGCGGCTCCTCGTCCATGCCCTTGTCGGGCAGTAGGTCACACAGACGCCGCAACCTATGCACTTGTCCGCGTCCCTTACGACCTTGCCATTCACCAGCTTTAAAGCTCCTACAGAGCGCCTCTTGCAGTAATTCACACAGGCGCCGCAGGCTACGCAGCGGTCCTTGTCATACTGCGGTTCCGTCATTCCTATGACGCCGAAGTCAGCAAGCCTGACCTTCGCGCAGTCATTCGAACAGCCTGTGAAGGCTACTTTTACATGACGGTCATTCGGATAGATCACATCCTCCATCTTCTGTGCAAACGCTGTGGTATCATAGCAGCCGAACGGGCACAGACGCGCTCCAGGGCAGGCTATCACATTTCTGGTGCCCGAAGCCGGATACCCCTTGCCCTTTTCAGGCTGGTTGATACGCAGCGAATCGATGATCTGCTGGACCTCCTCGTTTACCTTGTCCACATCGTTAAGGCTTATCCCCGGTATCTCAATTCCCTGCCTGTTTGTGATATCGATCACTCCGGTACCGTATTTTTCCGCGATCTCCACAACCTTTGCCAGAGAAGCCGCGTCAATGACTCCTCCCGGTATCCTGATCCTTGACGCCGTCTCGCCGCGGACCTTGGAGTAACGGAAAGCATTTTTCTTAAGCTTTGGTACATTCACATCCAGATTACCCATCTATTTTTCCTCCTTAGTCCACAAAATTCCTGGCCTCGGCATAGTTAAATACCGGCCCGTCCAGACAGATATAGGTGTCATTTACCCTGCAGTGACCGCACTTTCCGAGGCCGCAGCACATCTTTCTCTCGTGCGAAACTGTGATATTGCTGTCTGCAAATCCCTTTTTCTGAAGCTCTATGATGGTAAACTTCATCATAGGAGGCGGTCCTACCACTACTGCCTTCGCAGTCGAAGGATCCCTGAGCGGAAGTCCCT
>JBJELA010000295.1:0-7954 GCA_051878915.1 Candidatus Weimeria sp. | reverse complement strand
TCCACTGCTCTGGAAGAAAACAATCCTCTGATACAAGGCCGACAGGAAATGATTTTCCTTCCTCGTTGTTCTCCTCAAGGGCTTTCTTATCAAGAACATAGAACGGGACTTTCCCGTCTAAAATTCCCGGCTTCTTTGCCTCAATTCTCTCTTTTACCTTATCGTTTTCGATAAGGCTATAGAACGTAATTTCATCAGAATTGATAAGATCGCACTCCGTAGCAGATGCGAAGTCTGTAAGTGCTGCTTTGAACTCTGCGAAATCTGTACCTGTCTTTTCAAAATTGTCACTTATCATGCTCATTGTTTTTTTCCTTTCTTGGACTTTCAGTCCTGTGTGAGGAACGCCTCAATGCGCTCCACGTTACTGTCTTTCTGGCCGTCAAGGACATTCTCAAGAAATGTCTTTATTATCTGGTCATTTGATTTCTTGTATTCCCCGACGAGAAATACTGCGTCCTCGTTGGAAATCTTTCCTTCGGCAAGCAGGGGATTTATCGCCTGCATGAACCGAACGGACTTGTAAATTCTTTTGTTCATCATATATACTCCTTTCTGGAAAATCTGTATTTCCGTAACTGTCAACATTTTGTTCTTATATGTTTTGGGATAAGGATAGGAAGATGTTACAGGAAAGAGTAAATTAAATTCTTATCCCTCAGAAAAATCCAGAACAGGACGCTTAAAATCTTATCCCTCAGAAATCTCTGAGATAAAAAATACCAAAACATATGTGTAGAACATATTATCTTTTTGTATAGCGAGGTTTTTTAATGGATAATGACATTCTTTATGAGTACGAGTCGATACTGATGGGAAAACAGAAGATATTCCTCTTGTCTTTTTCGGAGCATACTCCAGATAAGAAAAAGGCATTTCAGGTAGTCTGGAGATATGCCCTTGAGAAGATACTTAAGTGGACCCCTGAAGATGCCCTCGTAAACATCGACAGGAACATCATGAACAAGCTCAAACTTGACAGGACGCTCAAGTGCGTAGGCATCAATACAAACGGAAGGCTTGATTTCAGGGAGATACTCTCTTATGTCTATCCCGAAAGGATATCCAACAGCATTGAGGAACAGACGAAAAACGAAGTGGAGCGTGTCTTAAAGCTCGGCAAGTGGTCGTACATAAAAGATCCCGAGCTCGGGAAGTTCCACAAAGGCTTCTTTTCAGGAGAAGACGGGGCAAAAAAGGCCGCCGTGGCTATAAACATGGTAACGGAGATATACTTAAGCGACTTATCCCCTGAGGACAGATACAGGTTCTTTGCCGACAGGGAAAAGGCGGAAGCTTTTATCACTGAGATGAAGCTTGCCCCCGTGATGAAAAACTTCTATGAAGACCCGCTCGACTATTACCACTACTCCCTTCCGATAGACAGAAAGGACATGATGCTCTACTATGAGTACAGGGTGCATGAAGCAGTAAAGAAAGCCGCCGAAAAGATACAGAAGGAAAAAGAAAAAGCTGAAAAAGAAGCACAGAAAGAGGCAGCAAAAGCTGCAAAGAAAGCCAAAAAAAGGTCCTGAGGGAAACCTCAGGATCTTCTTTTTTTAATGATGAAATAAAATATCATATGGTAAACCTTTTAAGTACCATACGGATGAAATCTCTCTTCTCATCCTCACTAGCGCTTAAAAGAAATACATCGTATGAAGGGTATTTTCCTTCAACTGTCTTTTTGACATCATCTGGTATGATGCTGTCATAATTTATTAAAAAAGCATTCTGCTGCTGGCCGTTTAAGAAAGAGATAAACTCTTCCATCTTATCAGCCGGCATACAAATACGCAACCGCACCCAGTCGTTAAGCTTCTGCACTGCATCAGCGCGGAGCGGACCGTTAAAACGACCTGCCTTTAAGTCGGCTGCAACCGCCCTGAATGTCTCATCAGAGTCGATCACAACCTCTTCAGGCAGAAGCCCTGCATCAGGAATATCATCCACTGACGCAGGCTCTGCCTCTTTACTGTCACTGTTAGGTTCTGTGTTATTTTCCGAACCCTTGAGGAGAAGTTCTCCTACAAGGGTTTTAAGATTATTGTCTTCTTCAAGGGCGTTCTTCGCACCCTTTATGACGATACAGAGATCGTCGTTATCAAAGTATGAGAATATCATACTTTTTTCTCCTTTCTACTTAAACTCCTTTACAACTTTAGCCAGCCGCTTGACGAGGACGTTGGTAAGGGCTGTCTCATCAGGGACATGGATAAATCCCTTCTGATACATGCGCCTCATCATGTCACTGTCGAGATCGCCGATACCGATACCGATGACTTCCGCAGCCTTTCTTGCTTCTTTAAGCGCCTGTGCAGTCTCAGCACATCCCTGCCTAATGCTGCTGTATCTATTTGCAGCAGGGAAGCCGTCGCTTATCACAACGATAAGCTTGTTTGCCGCCGGACGCTTCTTTATAACCGCCGTGGCGGTACGGATCGAATATGAATCGTAGTTATTAAGTCTGGCCTTTATTTCAGTCAGACTTTCATGTGCTTTTTTGGAACGGTAATTGTTCCAATCGACGTATACCTTGTGATACGCATCAGCACCACAGATATCCGCCGTATATCCCATGATATAATGTGGGATATCAAGCGCCATAAGAGCCTCGCCGAAGACTATGGCAGTCTGTCTTGCGATGCGCTCGCGCTTTCCTGCCATGGAACCTGACTCATCTACAAGAAGGACTACCTCGCAGTCTTTTTTGTTACCCGGCGCCCTTCTCTTATCAAAGATACGGGCTGATGTGCCGGAAGCAGCACGAAGGATATCGTATGCTCCGTTCTGGGAGTAAACGACTTCCTCTCTGTCGCTTTCAAAAATCTGATTTAATGCCCTAGTAAGGTGCTTTATAGGAATCTTATTGGCTGCTATGATATTCCTGTATTCAGAAGGATTACCGTCTTTGATTTTTTCTGTCTTTACGACAGCACCGGCATCAAGGGCAGAACCCTCGACTTCGATATCGTCCTTATCAGCGTTCTCGACTTTTACTATCTTCTCAAACTCGTCATCGACAAGTTTGTTGAGTTCTGAAAAGTCCTCAGCTGTTAACTCAGTTTTTTCTATCTCCGCATCAGCATCGATAGAGATAGTGACCGACTTGGTACTATCACTATCTCCATCATCAGAAGAGCCTTTGGCACTGTCCTCAGTACTGTCTGAAGAGCTGTCAAAATCTTCTGACTTACTGTCTGAAGCATCTGTATCTGCCTGAGCAGAAGCACCCGGCTTAGTGTCTTTATCGTCCTTAGAAACACAGGACTCAGCGTCTTTGCCCTCAGAAGACTTGTCGCCTTCAGACGATGCTGCTTCAGCGGTCTTATCGCCTTCAGACGATGGTTTATCGGACTTGTCAGCGTCTCCAGCAGCCTTATCTGACTTGTCAGCTTTGTCTGACTTATCAGATGTGCTGCCTTCAGCACCTGACTCGCCTGACCCTGACTTTTCATCAGCGTCATCTTTACCGCTTTCAGCCTTCTCAAGTGCCTCAAGTGTCTTCTTACGAAGCTTATCAGCCTCAGTAGGCTCTGACTTCTTCTTGGAACCTTTGCTGCCTTTGGATGAATTATCCTTAGCCTTTGAGAGTTCCCTTAAGAGTTCTTCCAGAGCTTTCTCTTTTGCTTCTTCGTCCTTTGACATATCCCTTATGAGTTTTTCCCATAAAGGCTCTGTCATCTTGAAGATCTCTTCAGATATCTTTACTCTCTTGCTGGCATCGGTCTCTTCGATGCCAGCGTTATAGAGCGGGGCAACTTTTCTGAAGTATTCAAAGCTTTCAGGAAAGGTAAAATGACCTTTTACAACGCCCCAGTCACCAAAGTTAACCAGAGCGTTGAAGAGTTGAGTAAGCTCATCCTTTGCGGTATCGATCGCAGGTGATGACTTATACACCACCTCGATAGAGTACTTTAAGGCCTTAAACATTACTCCACCGAAGACACGGCCTGCCTGATGTTCTATAGCAGGGTCTTCAAGCAGGTTCATAAACTGCATGAAAACCCATGCCTTAAGCCTTCCTGCTTCTTCTTTCGAGAGCCTATTGCAGACCGCTTCGGTATCGGCGAAGTCCGTTAAGACCTGATGCAGAAGTTCGTGGGCGAATACTCCCATACGGAATACCGCCTTTTCATCTTCTGTAAGTTTCATTGGCCCAGTTATGGGCTTAAAGTCCCATGCTATATATACGGTAACAAAGCCTTTTGCCCTGTCACCTATTGTATAGCCCAGGTCTTTGTCGTCCAACCAGACAACTTTTACGGGAAAGCCTAAGATTGAGGCCCCTTTCCTTTCAAAAAGAGCCGCCGTAGCAGCCCTTTTTTGTTTTTCATTCATGATGATCATTGTCTTCTCCTTTCTGCGGACACCCAAAGGTATCCGCAGGTTTTACTGTCTTTAGAAATCCGCCGAACGCAGATCCGGAAGGACTTCGGCTTCTATCGCATCGCCTAACGCAAGGTCTGCTTCGCCGATGGAGTTTACTATCGAGTTCTTCACGGCCCGCACCGGGGACTGTCCGTCCTCGATGTTTTCAATGCAGCCTATGCAGGCACGCATTGATAAGAGGTTTACGAGCTCGTCCTCACTAACTTCAGGGGATTTGAGATAGTTGATGACCTTTGTGTATGCTTCATACACCCAGTCTACTTCTTCCTCAGGAGCAGATGTCTTCTTGGACAAGATCTCCTTGAATACCCTCTCAGTAGGGTCAGCCACACGCCATTTCCTAAGGAAACGGGTTGAAAGTGCAGGCGGCATGGGGTTAGTTCCTTCTATGCCTGTATTCATGCAGGCAAATACGAAGGATAACGGACTCCTGTACACCTTCTCATATCCGTTCCTCATGATAATGCCCGGCGACTCAAGAGCCATGTTAAAGGCGATAAGAACGCCCGGGTCAGCACTGTTGATCTCTTCGAAATCGAAGAGTCCGCCTTTATCCCAGTACTTAGGGATATCGGTGAGTACGAACTCCGGGTGGCCTTTGATGATCCTTGTCTTTCCTTCTATCACATCCTCTTCGGTATGTTTACTGAAGATTATCGGATAGTAAGGAAGTCCCAAAGCTGCTGAAAGAGCCATCATTATGGTCGTTTTACCAGTACCAGGTTTACCAAAGAACTCACCGTTTAACGGTTCGCCCTTCTTGAATGCCTTGGTAATGGCATTTACCGCTTCCTCGAAATCCTCAGTAGGTACAAAACCCTTAAGGAAATCGATAGGAGCGATAAGTTCCTTCTGGTCTGCGTCCCACTCATGAGGGATGATAAATTCTCCTGCAAGGCAGCGATCGATAAACGTTGCTGTCTTACTCTTACTGGTCTTTCTGGTTTTCTTTGCTGTCGTCTTCTTCGGGGCTTCTTCCTTATCGAACTTACTCTTTGCAAAGAGTTCAGAGTCAAGTCCGAAAGTCTGCCTCTTAACATCAGAAGAGTCAAAAAGCCTTTTGACCTCTTCTTCCGCAAGTCCTCCTACGTCCATATTGATGGTTCTATGGCTATATGCATAGCCATAATAGAACTCATCGCAGAACTGCCAAAGATCTGCGGCATCAGGTTCAACCCCTTTTGCAAGGTCTCCCATGACGGCTGTAAGTAACCTCTGGATGTTCCCGTCAGCACTGATGACTGACATTACCAGAGGCAATATCAGTGTCGTGTGATGTGTTGGTTCTGCGGTGGTCTTTATTTCACCAGCAGTATCGATAAGATATCCTACACCGTCAAAAACAACATAGCAGACATTCGTGACTTTATCAAATCCATAAACGGCGATACGCTGTGTGCCTTCTGAGAGCACATCAAAGAGCTTTGCAGCCGTCGATAACTTGGCTGCTCCGCGGGCTCTTACACCCGGAGCGGTCCTCGCAGGAGCCTCGTAGGTTCCGACCATTGCAGCCATGCCTACCTTGGCTCCCTTTACTGACTTTATCTCAATGTTTTTGTGAGCAAAAAGCTCACTTACTACATTAACTTCTTTCATCATTTTGTTACTCCTTTCCGGAAATAAGATTCCGATAACTGTCAACATTTTGTTCTTAGATGTTTTGGTATATCGACGGAAAGATGTTATAAACGGGACAGATAAGACAAGGGATAAGACCTTACATAGTCAACAAATCTGAACTGTAAATCCGTTACTGACTGTGGTTTTGCCAGCTATGGTACATCTTTGCTTTAGTGGAAAAGGAAATGTCTTAAGGGAAGGTGCACCCCTTGTTCTTCCTAAGTGAAAGGTCCTACTGTTCTGCTCTTCCCTAAGTGGAAGGAAAGGACTTTTCTTACTTGATATTGCAGCCGTATCGGAACATATCAGCTGCAGCCACACTCTTCCTTTTCGGAAGGTAAGACTTTTCTTGCTCACCACTTGCCACAGTATGTCCTGCTTTTCAGACTAAGTGGGATACTTCCGACGTCCCGATAAGACGGAGATCGGGCTTCGCAGTGGGCTTTTTTGCTACTGATTTCAGTTCTTCAGACTGCTCCGCCCTTCTCCGGCCTGATAAGTGTAATATATCCGTTTTTTACCACCCCGGAATGCCGTAAAGGAAGTATCCCCTGAGAGGGAAGTATCCCCTGAGAGAATTCTCGAACTGGTATTCGATTATTTTTATCTTTATACGGCCTGTGAAATATTTCCGTGCATGGCTTTAAGACCTCAGCTTTTCCCTTTTTTAAAAAAGAAAAAGACCTGCGGTCTGGGTATCAATATTCTGTCTGCCCGGCTCCCGCCTGAAGCAGACCATTTTTATCACGGCGTAAGGAAAAGAGGCACGGCATATACCCTGTCCTTATCCTCATAACGGTTTTCTATACAGCTTACTGCCCGAGGGATAAAGGTCTCCCTGAAAAGCTTTTTACTTCTGGCATTTCTTTCCGAAATGGCGTTCTTAAGTGCTCTCATCCGCTCTCTTATCTTTCGGACAGTAGAGCGGCAGAGTCCTGCCTTTTCAGCAGTCTCAGTAATGCTTAAGCCACCGGCCAAGAGAGCCATAACCTTTTCGTTGCGCTGCTTTCTTCTTTCGGCTCTCTTTTTGTTTCTTATGTCATTAGGGACAAACGCACCCGATTCGCCGTTACCGAAAAGACTTATCTCAAGTCTGAGGCGGGCAGCTATAGTCTTAAGGGCATAGTGATATCTGCCCGAAGCCGCCGATCTTGCTGTCTTTTCAAGCTCCCTTGCGGGAAGAGGATCGTAGAATTTTTTATTAAGCTCGTGAAGATATGCGCTTACGTCCATGCCTGCCTCAAGGGCGACTGTCCCTGCGATAAAGGCATAGTTGTTCCGCTCATCGGTATACTTTGCGTTTTCCAGTAAGACATCAAGCATGGCATAAGCAGATTTTCTGCTCCTGATATTCTTCCTTTTTGCCTTTATCTTTTCTGCCTTTACAGGCTCTTCAGTCTTTATGCCGGCAGCCTCTGTTCCGGCGGTACTTGTCTTTAATGTCTTTGTATCAGAAGATACTGCGTGCTTTTCTTTCCATGCGGCACGCTCTTCTGCTGAGTAGACCTTAAGACCTAATGCAGCCATCATGTCCTCGATGGTCTGGTCTTTTCTGCCTGGTCTCTTCTGTTGCCTTACCTTATAATATTTTCCGCCGCCCACAGGGACAGCCCAGTTGTATGAACCCGGCATCCTCTTGAAGCCTGCAATATCCATGGAACTGGTACGGTCGAGTTCGAGCGGGGCATACTCATCGTTGAACTTTTCATACGCATCGCAGAGTGCCTTTGCTACGGTTTCTACCATCTTTACGGCCTTAAAGCTTACGGGGGCAAAATCAAACCATAGCTGTAAGCCTCTTCCTGTCTTTACTATCCTGTTCGGAAGTACAGGGGCTATCATCACTCCGTCCTCGTCACAGCCCTTCTTTAAGACCTTGGCGAACTGGTCTGTGAGCTGTCCTGCCCACTCAGGCGGTACTTCCACTGCTTCCCCGTTTCCG
>JBJELA010000294.1:0-7971 GCA_051878915.1 Candidatus Weimeria sp. | reverse complement strand
TGGTTAGACCCCTTATGGAATCTAACCTTTTGAACTTAACTTAATGACATTGGCCATGAACAGTAACGAAAAATGCGTAAAAAAAACAGCCCCGAAGGGCTGTTGAACAAGATTCATAAATAATTTTCAAGGTATGCTTACTGCAATAACACCTGACATTTACAGGAGCAGGCGTATGATCATCTCAGTTCAGCGCCTCAAGCATCCTCTCTGTCATCGGCTCGAAAGGCGCCTTGATCTCATAGCACCTTCCCTCGTCCTCTTTTTTCGCGTACTCCGGATCGATAGGCAGGCGGCCAAGAACAGGAAGTCCGAGCTCTGCTGCCACCTCATCTATATGGCTCTCGCCAAAGACAGAAAGCTTCTCGCCGCAGTGCGGACACTTCATGTAACTGTAGTTCTCCACGATTCCAAGAACAGGAATGTTCATCATGGAAGCCATGTTGTAGGCCTTTTTTACGATAAGGCTTACTAGGTCCTGAGGACTTGTAACTATGACGACGCCGTCCACAGGAAGCGACTGGAATACAGTAAGAGGCACATCACCTGTTCCAGGCGGCATGTCCACAAAGAGATAGTCCAGGTCTCCCCAGACTATGTCAGTCCAGAACTGCTTTACAGCGTTTGCGATAACAGGACCTCTCCAGATGACAGGGGCCTCCTCATCGTCTAAGAGAAGGTTTATGGACATGATCTTTGTGCCGTCAGCTGCCTCTATTGGATATGAGCCCTTGTCGTCTCCGTATGCCGGGCCATGTACGCCGTACATCTTCGGAATCGAAGGTCCGGTGATATCAGCATCAAGTATGCCGACCTTATATCCGGCGCGAACCATCATGGATGCCAGCTGTCCGGTAACGAAGCTCTTTCCGACTCCGCCCTTTCCGCTGATAACGCCGATCACATGCCTGATAGACGAGTATTTGTTCAGATCCTCATGAAAATCCGGCTTCTCCTGTTTCTCCTGCTTCTTTTCTTCCTTCATCCCCAGGTCTTTTCTGAACTGTGCAACCTCAGCATCAATTTCAGCCTGAGTTTTCTCGCTTGCCATTTGGCCTCCTTATAATCTCTTCCTTTAAAAAATAAACGACTCCCCAAAAGGGCCGGTATATGTCTTAATATGAAAGAAGGACTGAGAACCAGCGAATTCCCAATCCTTCTATCAACAATTTGACAATAGATATAATACCACAACGAAATTGAAATGTCACATTTTTTTCATAAAAAATTGTATTGATTTTAGTGCTTTTTTACTAAATTTCATTGAAAAAACACAAAATAAGCGATTTTCCGACATCTAAGCCAAAAAAAGACACATCCGGAAAAATTCCCGGATGTGCCTGTTTTTTCAAGAATTGTTTAAGGTTTCTAAAAAATCTTAAGCTTCAGCTTCCTTTGCCTTCTGAGCCTTGATAGCCTCTGTGAGCATAGGAACGATCTTGTTAAGATCTCCAACCAGGCCATAATCTGCTACGTCAAAGATAGGTGCTCCCTCATCCTTGTTGATAGCGATGATGACGTCTGACTCCTCCATACCGGCTACGTGCTGGATGGCACCTGAGATACCGATAGCGAAGTAGATGTTAGGACGAACAGTCTTACCAGTCTGTCCTACCTGAAGATCCTTTGGCTTCCAGCCTGAATCTACAACGGCACGTGAGCATGAAACCATAGCTCCCTTGCCGAGTGCTGCAGCGAGATCATCGAGAAGCTTGAAGTTCTCTGCTGAGCCAACTCCACGTCCGCCAGATACAAGGATCTTTGCGTCCATGATGTTTGCAACCTTTGCTACATCCTTAACTACCTTCTCGATAGTTACAGACTTGCTGTTCTCAGTGATCTTGATGTCAGCCTTGATGACCTCTGGCTTTCTGCCTGCGACAGGATCAAGCTTCTGCATAACACCTGGACGAACTGTAGCCATCTGAGGACGGTTGTTCGGGCAGGCGATAGTAGCGATAGTGTTGCCGCCGAATGCAGGACGTGTCATGAGCAGCTGATTGTGCTTCTGCTCTACTCCCGGCTTAGCCTCAAGCGGGAAGTCTCCGATATCAAGCTTTGTGCAGTCTGCGGTAAGACCTGTAGCTACACGTGCTGAAACTGTAGGACCAAGGTCACGTCCGATTGCTGTAGCGCCTACGAGCATGATCTCAGGCTTGTACTCATTGATAACACCAGCAAGAGCCTGTGCGTACTGCTCTGTACGATATGTCTCAAGTAACGGATCATCAACAATGATGACACGGTCAGCGCCGTACTCACCAAGTCTGTCAGCAAGACCCTCTACCTTTGATCCGATAAGGACTGCAGTAACCTGCTCTCCTAATGCGTCTGCTAATTCTTTTCCTTTACCGATAAGCTCAAGAGAGATAGAAGAAAGCTCTCCGTCTACCTGCTGAGCATAGGTAAATACTCCTTTATAATCTTCTAAAGCCATTTATTTGCCTTTCCTATGGTTTAATGAAGTTCTTTTCGTTAAGCTCGAACTGCGCTTACGCTTGTTCTCGCTAATCTCAAAGAACGACCTCGAATGGGATTCGAACTTCGTTTCACTCGTTCTCATCTCCATTCTTTCGGTCTGCTTTCTTTTAATCTTAGATTAAATGTTTCTCGTTGAGCTTGCCCATGATGTATTCTACGGAAGCCTGAGGATCAAGGTTAACCTTCTCTCCTGCTCCCTTACGAACCTTATCAGAAGCCTTTGCGATCTTTGTCGGTGAACCCTTAAGTCCGAGATCCTTATCATCTACGTCCTTTAAGTCTGCACGGCCCCATACAGTGATCCTTTCAGCCTTCTGGTCGATGGCGTCGAAGATTCCGCCCGGTGTCATGTACATAGGCTCTTTTGAAAGCTCTGCAAGTGCTGTAACAAGGCAAGGCATCTGGGCCTTTAAGATGTGATATCTGTCGTCGTACTGTCTCTTTACCTCAACAGTCTTTGCGTTCTCATCAACCTTGATATCCTCTGCGTAAGAAATAACAGGGATTCCGAGATGCTCTGCGATCTGCGGTCCAACCTGAGCTGTATCACCATCGATAGCCTGACGGCCTGTGATAATCAGATCATAGTCGATATTTCTTAAAGCGCCGGCGATAGTTGTGGAAGTAGCCCAGGTATCAGCACCACCGAGTACACGGTCAGTAACAAGGATACCGTCATCAGCACCCATAGCCATAGCCTCTAAAAGAACATCCTCAGCCTTTGGAAGTCCCATGGTAAGAACAGTAACTGTAGTGCCAGGATGAGCTTCCTTAATACGGAGTGCGGCCTCAAGACCAGCCTTATCATCAGGGTTCATGATCGTCAGCATTGCTGCACGATTAAGAGTTCCGTCCGGGTTAAAAACTACGCCGCCCTTGGTATCCGGAACCTGTTTAATACATACTACAATTTTCATGTATTTTACTTTGCTCCTTTATGTAATCAAATATTTCAGGATATCTATTGAAAAATAACCAGATAATTACTTTAATAAGTTTCCTGAAATAACCATTCTCTGAACTTCTGATGTACCTTCGTAGATCTCTGTGATCTTAGCGTCACGCATCATACGCTCTACATCATACTCACGGGTATAACCGTAGCCGCCGTGAAGCTGTACAGCCTTTGTAGTAACAGCCATAGCTGCCTCTGCTGCGAAAAGCTTTGCCTCAGCTGCCTCTACAGAGAATCTAGGCTTGTTCTTCTTTGCCTCTGCTGCTGCGTAAACGAGGTACTGAGCTGCCTGCATACGTGTAACCATATCAGCGAGCTGGAACTGTGTATTCTGGAAAGCTGCGATTGAACGGCCGAACTGCTTTCTCTCTTTAACGAACTCAACTGTGCGGTCGATAGCGCCCTCACCAAGTCCAAGAGCCTGAGCTGCGATTCCGATACGTCCACCATCAAGTGTATGCATGGCTTCCTGGAATCCCTTTCCTCTAACGCCGAGAAGGTTCTCAGCAGGGATACGGCAATCCTGGAAAATAAGCTCGTATGTAGATGAAGCGCGGATACCCATCTTCTTCTCCTTGGTTCCGAATGTGAATCCAGGAGTTCCCTTCTCTACGATGAAGGCTGAGAAGTTCTTCTTAGGACGGCCCTTCTTGTCTGTTGTGATATCTGTAACGGCGATGATGACATAGATGTCAGCCTCTTTACCGTTTGTGATGAAGCACTTTGAACCATTTAAAACCCACTCATTTGTCTTCTCATCGAGAACGGCCTTTGTCTGGGCTCCCTGTGCGTCTGTTCCGGCTCCCGGCTCTGTAAGAGCGAATGCTCCGAGCTTCTCACCCTTTGCAAGAGGTACCAGGTACTTCTGCTTCTGCTCTTCTGTACCGTAGTTTAAGATAGGATCGCAGCAGAGTGATGAATGAGCTGAAACGATAACTGCTGTAGTACCGCAGACCTTTGCGAGCTCCTCAACACACATAACGTATGTAAGAGGATCACATCCCTGTCCGCCATACTCCTTTGGGATAGCGATTCCCATGAAACCGTACTTAGCCATTTTATCAACGGTCTCTCTAGGGAATCTCTCTGTCTCATCGATTTCCTGTGCGAGTGGCTTTACCTCTTTCTGAGCGAAATCAGCGAAGAGGGAACGTGCCATCTCATGCTTTTTATCTATAATAAAATCCATGGATCTAATTTTCCTCCAATATATATAATTGAACAGTTCCTGGCTATCTCAAAGCCTGCGGTCAATTCTTTTTGTCAACAGGGACTTTGTTCTTGAATCCCTCTGAATAGTCATAGAAACCTCTTCCGCTCTTTACTCCGAGATGTCCTGCACGAACCATCTTCTTAAGAAGCGGAGCCGGACGATACTTGGAATCTGCTGTCTCTGTGTAGAGAACGTTCATGATGGCAAGGACAATATCAAGTCCGATGTAGTCACCGAGCTCAAGTGGTCCCATCGGGTGATTGCATCCGAGCTTCATGGCGTTATCAACACCCTCGATATCTGCAACGCCCTCTGAATATACGAAGATTCCTTCGTTGATCATCGGGATAAGGATACGGTTTGCTACGAAACCAGCTGACTCCTGAACACGTACAGGTGTCTTTCCAAGCTTTCTTGCGATCTCCTCAACCTTCTCAACTGTCTCGTCAGGTGTGTTGGCGCCCTTGATGACCTCGATGAGCTTCATAACAGGAGCCGGGTTGAAGAAGTGCATTCCGATAACTGGTGTCTTAAGGCCAGCACCGATCTCTGTGATTGAAAGAGATGAAGTATTTGATGCAAAAATGCAGTTCGGGTTCTTTACGATGTTCTCTTCAAGATCCTTGAAGCAGTTCTTCTTGATGTCCATAACCTCAAGAGCAGCCTCAACTACGAGATCAGGATCAACCGCAATTGTATTAAGACCAGTCTTGAACTTTGCAATGATAGAATCAGCCTTTGCCTGATCCATCTTGCCCTTGCTTACGAGCTTGTCAAGATTCTTCTTTACCTTGCCGAGTCCGCCCTCTGCGAACTCTTCCTTGATGTCGCAGAGATAAACTGTCTCTACTTCATCGCACTGTGCAAATGTCTGGGCAATTCCTGAGCCCATTGTTCCAGCACCGATTACTGCAACTTTCATGAATTTTCCTCCTGTGAAAAATATATGTTGTAGAACGTTCCGCCTGATTCCTTGAAAACAGGGGAACGTTCATTACAAGCTGATTAAAATGAAGTTCTCTTCGCTAGGCTCGCACTTCGCCTTCGGCTTGCGTTCGCTAATCTCGAAGAACGACTTCGTTTCTGACTCGAACTTCGCCTTCGGCTCGTTCTCATCTCAAAGCTTTCGGTCAGTCTCTCTCAACGATTGTAGCGCATCCCATGCCGCCGCCGATGCAGAGTGTAGCAAGTCCCTTCTTTACATCTCTCTTCTCCATCTCATGAAGAAGTGTAACAAGGATACGGCATCCTGATGCTCCAACCGGGTGACCAAGTGCGATAGCACCACCGTTAACGTTAACCTTTGACATATCGAACTTCAGCTCCTTGGCTACTGCGCATGACTGAGCTGCGAATGCCTCGTTAGCCTCGATGAGATCCATGTCGTCAACTGTAAGACCTGTTCTCTTCATAACGTTCCTAACAGCTACAACAGGGCCGACACCCATGATCTTCGGATCTACGCCGCCCATAGCGCCGGCAACGAAGTATGCCATAGGCTTAACGCCGAGCTCCTTTGCCTTCTCCTCTGTCATAAGTACAACTGCTGCTGCACCATCGTTGATTCCTGATGCGTTACCAGCTGTAACGACTCCGCCTTCTACTCCTGAACAGCAGCGAAGCTTTGAAAGTATCTCTACTGTAGTTCCTGGACGAGGTCCCTCATCCTTATCTACGATGATGTCGCCCTTCTTACGGTCATGGATCGTGATAGGAACGATCTCATCCTTGAACCTGCCCTCGTTAACAGCCTTCTCGCACTTCTGCTGTGAGTTTGCTGCAAACTCATCGAGCTCCTGACGTGTGAGATTCCACTGCTTTGCGACGTTCTCTGCTGTAACCATCATGTGGTACTGGTTGAAAGCGTCCCAGAGAGCATCATTGATCATTGTATCTACAAGAACACCGTTGTTCATACGGTATCCGAAACGTGCCTTGTCGAGAGCAAATGGAGCACGTGACATTGACTCTGTTCCACCTGCTACAACGATATCTGCCTGACCAGCCATGATCATATTTGCAGCTTCGTTAACACACTTAAGACCTGATCCGCATACTGCGTTAATAGTAATTGCCGGAACCTCTACCGGAAGTCCTGCCTTTATTGATACCTGTCTTGCAACATTCTGTCCAAGGCCTGCCTGTATTACGCAGCCAAACTTAACTTCATCGACCTGATCTGCTGGCACATTCGCACGCTTTAAAGCTTCCTTTACAACAGTGGCACCCATGTCAACTGCTGATACGGTGGAGAGCTCTCCGCCCATCTTTCCGATTGCTGTACGGCATGCTCCTGCCAGAACTATTCTTCCTGCCATGTCACGTCTCCTTCTAGCGCCTCTGCGCTTTTCATAATACTGGGAAAAATACGGTTTCCCGTTTACTTTTTCAATGTGTTATGTAAAAAGTCTGTTAAAAATTTAACAATCTTTTTCAAAAAAATATAAGTCGCCGCATCGACTTTTCTGTAACACGCTTACTACTTTACCACATGCGACGGCTTATATCAAGGATTTTTTTTGTAAAAAAGGGAATTACCGACAGCTCGTAGAAATACTTTCTATCGCTACAGGGCCGCCGCGGACTATCTCGATACGGCGGTATGTTTTTTTAAGAAGCGCCGTAAGCTCGTTGTTTCTGCGCTCTGTGAGCGCGCTCTCGAGCAGTACCGAATCCTCGCCGATATCTATGACGCGGATCTTGAACACCTGGGCGATCCTGAAGGCCTCTTCCTTTCCGGCAGCGTCGATCCCATGAATTTTGGCATAGAGGATTTCCTTGCTGTGTATCGGGACATCCGTAAGGTCCATGACCTTTATGACCTCTACCATGGTATTCAGCTGTTTTTTTATCTGTTCAAAGGTCACGTCGTCGGCAGTAACGCTAATAGTCATCCTCGAAACATCGTCATGCTCCGTCGTTCCTACTGTAAGGCTCTGGAGGTTATAGCTCTTTCCTGAAAAGAGTCCGGAAACCTTCGCCAGGACACCGACTTCATTTTCTACATAAAGCGCGATCCATCTGTTTTTCATAAAATCACCTACTTCAGTATCATGTCTGAGTTCGCCATTCCGCCCTTAACCATAGGCAGTACGACATCCTCAGGGGCTATCTCGAATTCGACAAGCATCGACTTTCCATCCAGCTGGGCTTTCTTTGCCTCTTCAAGCGCAGGGACTATCTCCGCCTCGTCTCCAACACGGATGCCCTTAATGCCGTATGCGCCGGCAAGCTTCAGGAAATCCGGGACATAAAGCTCATCAGCGTTTTCTATTTTATCAGGATGCTCTACGCCGGCCGGCCGTCTTCCCAGATAAGTCAG
>JBJELA010000293.1:0-7991 GCA_051878915.1 Candidatus Weimeria sp. | reverse complement strand
ATTTCGCGCCGGCGACAGTAACGAGGGTTATTGAGGATAATACTGCCGGAGATTATGTAAACAGCGGTGATCAGACCGTAAAGGTAAAGATCACAGGCGGAAAATTTGAGGGTATGACGGCAACCGCGACCAATATGAACGGCTATCTCTACGGCACCTACTGTAAAAAGGGAACGCACGTCATAATCCAGGTATCGGAGTACAATGGCTCGCTTTCCGCTAGTGTCTACAGCTTCGACAGGCGTCCGGGTATGTATATTATCGCTTTAAGCCTTGCGGCTGCCCTGATCTTTGTCGGAAGGAAAAAGGGAGTATCAAGCACGCTTGCTCTTATTTTTACATTTGTGACTATAATATTCCTTTATCTGCCGCTTCTGTATATCGGAGTTTCGCCGTTCCTTGCCGCTGTCATTGCGGTTATCATCATCACGCTGGTATCGGTTTATCTGATCTGCGGATTGAATGACAAGGGATTCTGCGCGGCTGCGGGAACAGTCACAGGAGTCATAATCGCTGGAATTTTTGCCTGGATATTCGGAAAGCTGTTAAGAATCGACGGCTACAATGTCAGTGATATCGAGAACCTGATCTATGTGGCCGGAAACAGCCGTCTCGATATCGGAGGACTGTTTTTCTCCGGAATCCTGATCGCGTCATTAGGTGCGGTAATGGATGTCGCGGTTTCAATCTCTGCTTCTCTTCTTGAGATCAAGGAGAAAAATCCTTCGATCACCTCGAAGGAGCTTTTTAAATCAGGCATGAACATCGGAAAGGATATGACCGGAACGATGTCAAACACCCTGATCCTTGCGTTCGCAGGAAGCAGCATTAACACAATGGTTCTGATCTACGCTTACAGCATGCCTTATCTGCAGGTCGTCGACATGACGGAGATAGGCATAGAGGTGATCAGGGGCTTTGCGGGAACACTGGGAATCGTACTCTCGGTACCGCTTGTTTCGTTCTACTGCTCGAGAGTATATGCGGGCAGCCCTGAAGAGACTGAAGCAGTAGAAGAGACACCTCAGGAAAAAATAAACGAAAACACATCTTTGAACTGAAAAACCTGACACTTTAAAAAGTGCCGCATCTGCCACAACGCGGGTGCGGCACTTTTTTGCTCTATCCAAATGCGGAAAAAAGGGGTATACTATTTAACGGAATTTTTCAACTGCAGTTAAAGGAGGAAAAATGCGCCACTGTATGAGTCCGCTGGATTTTTCAGTCGAGGAGTTGGATGAGCTGATGGGACTGGCTGCCGACATAGAGAAAAACCAGCAGAAATATTCGCATGCCTGCGATGGAAAAAGACTGGCAACCTGTTTTTATGAGCCATCTACGAGAACGAGGCTTTCATTTGAGTCAGCAATGCTTCGCCTCGGAGGGCAGACACTTGGATTTGCGTCTGCTGATTCATCTTCAGCAGCAAAGGGAGAGAGCGTTTCAGATACGATAAGAATTATTTCAGGATATGCAGATATCTGCGCCATGAGGCACCCGAAGGAGGGCGCTCCGTTAGTAGCATCACTTCATTCGGAAATTCCTGTTATAAACGCCGGTGACGGAGGCCACGCCCATCCGACACAGACGTTGGCAGACCTCTATACCATTAAGTCGCTCAAGGGAAGACTTGATCACTTCACGATCGGACTCTGCGGAGACCTGAAGTTCGGCCGGACTGTGCATTCACTGATCTCAGCCTTAGTCAGATACGAAGGCGTTCATTTTGTCCTGATCTCACCTGAGGAGCTGAAGCTTCCTTCATACATAAAGGAGGATGTCCTCGAAAAGAGCGGCGCCACCTACGAGGAGACAGAGAGCCTCGAGAACGCCATGCCGAACCTCGATGTGCTCTATATGACAAGAGTTCAGAAGGAAAGATTTTTCAACGAAGAGGATTACGTCAGATTGAAGGACCTCTATATCCTCGATAAAAATAAAATGCAGCTCGGCCGTGACGATATGATAGTCATGCATCCGCTGCCGAGAGTAAATGAGATCTCGGTTGAGGTCGACGATGATCCGAGAGCGCAGTATTTTACCCAGGCGAAAAAGGCAGTGTTTATCAGAATGGCACTGATACTTACACTGCTTGGAATCCAGGTAGACAAGAACATCCCGCAGCCATCGACTGAGGAGGGAGGAAGCAAATGTTAAATATCAGTGGAATCCATGAGGGCTATGTATTAGACCATATCAAGGCCGGAATGAGTATGAAGATCTATGACTATCTGAAACTGAATGAGCTAAAGGATGCTACTGTCGCAATGATAATGAATGCGAAGAGCAAAAAGATGGGACACAAGGACATCATTAAAATCGAATGTCCGCTGGGCTCCATCGACCTCGATATCATCGGCTACATAGATCACAATATCACAGTGGATGTGATAAAAAATGACACGATCATCTCAAAGGAGAAGCTTTCTCTTCCAAAGCAGCTTAAGAACGTGATCCGCTGTAAGAACCCGCGCTGCATTACCTCCATCGAGCAGGAGCTTGACCAGATCTTTGTCCTGACTGATGAGAAGAACGAAGTCTACAGATGCAAGTACTGTGAAGAGGCTTACTCAGGAAAGTAAAGTGTAAAAGGAATATACCTTATGAAAAAAATAAAAGATTTAATTCAAAATACGAACCTGGTGCTGGAGAGCGGCGCGGATGATACTGAGATCACAAGTCTGGTATATGATTCGAGAAAAGTAGAGAAGGGCAGCCTCTATGTAGCGATCGTCGGAGCAAATGCCGATGGACATGACTACATAGCTCAGGCAGCGGAGGCCGGAGCCGCAGGCGTTGTAGTAGAAAAGGACGTAACGGTTCCGGACAATGTCGCAGTGATAAAGTCAGCGGATACGAGAGAGGCTCTGGCTCTTCTTTCAGCGGCATGGTTTGATCATCCTGCCGATAAGATCCCTGTCATCGGGATCACTGGAACAAAGGGCAAGACAACCACTACCTACATGATAAAGTCAATTCTCGAGAATGCCGGTAAGAAAGTTGGTCTTATCGGGACTATCGAGGCCATCATCGGTGAGAAGCATATTCCTGCGCTGAACACGACTCCGGAGAGCTATATAGTTCAGGACTACCTGTCACAGATGGCTGAGGCAGGCTGTGACGCGGCAGTTATGGAGGTAAGTTCCCAGGCGCTGAAGCTTCACAGAGTCGGCGGCATGACCTTTGAGATCGGTATTTTTACAAATATCTCGCCTGATCATATCGGACCGAACGAGCACAAGGATTTTGATGAATATCTGCACTGTAAGAGCCTTCTCTTCAGACAGTGCAGACACGGTATTTTTAACGCGGATGACGAGCACCTGGAGGGTATTCTCGAGGGCCACACCTGCACAGTCAATACCTACGGTATAGAAAAGCCGGCTGATTTTGAGGCAAAGGATATAGAGCTGGTACACAGGCCCGGCTACCTCGGAGTCAGCTATAAGGTCACCGGCAAAGAGAATTTCGATGTGGCCATCGATGTGCCGGGGCGCTTCTCAGTCTACAATTCACTCTGCGCCATCGCGGTCTGCCATTTCTTTGACGTAAGTGTCGGGGCTATGCAGAAGGCCCTTAAGGCCGCAAAAGTAAAGGGCAGGATCGAGATGGTAAAGGTCTCGGATGAATTCGCGCTGATGATTGACTATGCCCACAATGCCATGGCTCTTGAGAGCCTGCTTACTTCTATAAGGGAGTACAATCCGGGAAGGATCGTAACTGTATTCGGCTGCGGCGGAAACCGCTCAAAGCTGAGACGTTACGAGATGGGAGAGGTTTCGGGAAAGCTCTCTGATTTTACAATAATCACCTCTGACAACCCGAGGTTTGAGGAGCCGGCTGATATCATGAAGGACATCGAGACCGGCATAAAGAAGACCGATGGAAAGTACATCATGATCGAGGACCGCAAGGAAGCCATCAGGTATGCCATAGAACACGGCCGGAAGGGCGATGTGATTATCCTCGCGGGAAAGGGCCACGAAGACTATCAGGAGATCCGTGGAAAGAAATATCCGATGGATGAGAGAGTGCTGATAGCAGATATACTTGCCGGCCGGTGATTTTTAGGAGGAATAGTTACTATTCACGGCATGCTTCTGTTGTGGTTAGTCGTCCGCACTTGTGCGGACGACCCACCACCACAGAAGCCAGCCTGTGAAACAGGAACCTCCCCAGAAGCCGCAGACTTTTAGCATCGAAGATGCGGCAAACGCGCGTAAGCGCGGTTGGTCTGCGGTCTGATTGGGGAGGTGCCGTAATAGTAAGCAGGAATATGTTTGCAGAAGTTTATGTGAATCTCGGCGTGACGAAAATGGATCACCCGTTTACATATAGAATTCCGGAAGAGCTTCTGGATGTCGTAAAGCCCGGCAGCGAAGTTACAGTTCCTATGAGGGGCAGGAATCTCCGCGGGTTCGTGATGACTGTTGAGGAAAAATGCGAGATCGATGAAAAGGCTGTCAGGGATATCATCTCGGCAAAGTCACCCGGACAGGATGAGGGTGAGATGTTTGCTCTGGCCGGATTTATAAGACAGAGATACGGGGGAACGCTGGGACAGGCGCTCTCCGTTGTTTTTCCGTCTGACGCGAACGCTGCTGTAAAAACCGAGAAGATCGTAAAAAGGACTGGAGATATCGACACGGCTCTTGATGAACTCCTTTCAAAAAAACGCCATTCGAAGTACACTGAAAAACTCCTGACAATACTTAAAAGCAATGAAAGCATTCTTTGGAATGACCTGAGACAGGATTACGATATCCCTTCAAATACGATAAGAGAAGCTGAGAAGCAGGGACTGGTTTCAGTCGTGACACACACGTCTCTTAGAAATCCCTTCGAGAAGCTTGGCCTGGAATCAGAAAGACCTGATATCTCATTAAATGATAAGCAGAGTGAAATCCTCAGTGATTTTTTAAAGAACAGGCCCGCTGTGTCGCTGATTCACGGAGTGACCGGCAGCGGGAAAACCCTTCTCTACATCGCGATGATAGAGCAGGTTTTAAAAGCGGGAAAACAGGCTATAGTCCTGATCCCGGAGATTGCTCTTACACTTCAGAACATCATGAGGTTTTACCGCTTCTTCGGTGACAGGATTTCCTGCGTCAATTCAAGGATGAATCCTTCTCTTAGAAACGACCAGTTTGAGAGGGCGAGGGCCGGTGAGATCTCTGTGATGATAGGTCCGAGGAGCGCGCTGTTTACGCCGTTTTCAAACCTCGGGCTTATCATTGTGGACGAGGAGCATGAGACCAGCTACATAAGCGAGCATCCGCCGAAATACCATGCGGTGGAGGTGGCTGTCGAGCGTGGCAGGCTTGCCGGAGCGCAGGTCGTCTTAGGCAGCGCGTCGCCTTCTGTTAATTCCTATTTTCACGCGGTAAATAAAGATTATAAGCTCTATACACTTGAGAAAAGAGCCAACGACGCGGCGCTTCCAACGGTTTCAATTGTGGATATGCGCGAAGAGCTTAAATCAGGAAACCGCTCGGTCCTCAGCCGGAAGCTTTATTCCGCGATAAAGGAACGGCTGGAGAAAAAAGAACAGGTCATGCTTTTTATCAACAGGAGAGGCGTTGCGGGAACGGTATCTTGCAGAGAATGTGGCGCAGTGATAAAATGTGAGCACTGCGACGTTCCGATGTCGCTTCACAAGGACGGCTTTCTGCACTGCCATTACTGCGGCGCGAAAAGGCCGATGGTACAGGAATGTCCCGTCTGCCATTCGAGGCTTATCGGTACGATGAGGGCCGGCACTGAAAAAATAGAGTCCGAGATAAAACGCCTTTTTCCGGCTGCGGGTGTGGTCAGAATGGATGCTGATACGACAAAGGGCGCAGGCGGATTTCGTGATATCCTCAAGGCCTTTAACGACAGAAAGGCTGACATTCTTATAGGGACGCAGATGATCGTGAAGGGACATGACTTTCCGGGAGTGACTCTGATGGGAGTGCTTGCGGCGGATCTTTCCCTGAACGTACCCGATTACAGGGCCACCGAGAGGACCTTCGACCTGCTGCTTCAGGCGTGTGGAAGGTCCGGACGTGGAGAAGTGCAGGGCGAGGCTGTCATTCAGACATACCAGCCTGAGAATTTCGCAATCGTGTCAGCGGCAGAAAATGACTACGGTTATTTTTTCAAGGAAGAGACAGCCTTCAGGAAACTCGTGCAGTATCCGCCATTCTCGCATATGCTCTCCGTCGAGGTCACATCGAGATCGGATGAGGGCGCTGTCGCGATGGGCGGCTATATCGCGGAAAAGCTTGCGAAGGCTTTTCCAGGTCTTCTGGTCTCCGGACCGAACCCGGCTCCTGTGGTAAAAATAAAAGACATCTACCGCTACTACGTGGTCATAAAGGATACAGATTACGAAAAGCTGATTGAGGCAAGAAAACTTTTAGATGAAGCTATAACTGAGGACGGCGCTCCTAAAAACGCCGACCTGTGGTACGACTTCGATTAAGAAAGGATGGATATAGATGGCAATCAGAGAAATTAGAAAACAGGGTGATCCTGTACTTGAGAAGGTTTGCAAGCCTGTAAAGGAGATGACACCGAGGCTTTCTGACTTAGTGGACGATATGCTTGAGACTATGTACGAGGCAAATGGTGTCGGACTTGCTGCTCCGCAGGTAGGTGTATTAAGAAGGATAGTCGTAATCGATGTTGGCGAAGGTCCTTATGTGATGATAAATCCTGAGATCACCGAGCAGGATGGCGAGCAGACCGGACAGGAGGGCTGTCTGTCTGTACCTGGAGTCTATGGAATCGTAACCCGTCCTGAGCATGTGAAGGCAAAGGCCCTTGATAAGGATATGAAGCCTTATGAGATCGATGCCGAGGGACTCTTTGCGAGGGCTGTCTGCCATGAGCTCGATCACCTCGACGGCCGGATGTACACCAGTCTGGTGGAGGACGGACTTCACAGCTATGGCGATGAAGATGACGAAGATGAAGGCGAGGAAGATAACGAATGAACGTGATCTTTATGGGAACACCGGACTTTGCTGTTCCGATACTTGATGCGATAGAAAACGCCGGACACAGGATAGTGCTCGTTGTTACCCAGCCCGACAAGGCCAGAGGACGCGGTAAAAAGGTTACTTACTCTCCTGTAAAGGAGTGGGCCTTAGAGCACAATCTTCCGATATATCAGCCTTCGAGGATCAGGAATCCCGAATCCATAGAGACAGTGACGAATATCCCTGCTGACGTCGGCGTCGTGGCTGCCTATGGCCAGATCCTTCCGGAGCAGATCCTCAGTCATCCGAGGCTCGGCTGCGTGAATGTACACGCTTCGCTTCTGCCGAAGTACAGAGGGGCTGCGCCTATTCAGTGGTCGATCCTTAACGGCGATGAGTACACAGGTGTTACCACGATGCAGATGGGCCCCGGACTCGACGACGGTGACATCCTGCTTCAGGAAAAGGTGCCGATCTCTGCTGACGAGACAGGCGGAAGCCTTTTTGACAAGCTCGCTGGTGTAGGAGCCTCTCTTTTAGTTAAAACTCTTGAAGGACTTGAAAGGGGAGAGATCACTCCGGTACCACAGGATGAAGCAGCGGCTACTCATGTCGGAATGATCAGAAAGGATATGGGCAAGCTCGATTTCTCAAGGTCTGCGGGCGAGCTCGAGCGCCATGTCAGAGGTCTCTATCCGTGGCCGGGTACCTACACATATTTCGATGGAAAGAGTCTGAAGGTCTACAAGGCTTCTGTGATAGAGGAAAGCGAGCTGTCACAGTCAGAAAAAAACGCGTCTTTTGGCCAGATCGTAAGGATCTCTTCTGACGGAGAAGGAAGCATTGCGGTCCGCTGCTCGGACGGGGCGCTTGCCGTGTCAGAACTGCAGCTTGAAGGTAAAAAACAAATGAGCGCTGCAGCATTTTTAAATGGTCATCCACTAAAAATCAACGAGCAGCTTGGGTGAGACATATATTTCCCTTACCGGATTATCCGGTAAGGGATTTTTTTAAGTAGTGTCTGCT
>JBJELA010000292.1:0-8047 GCA_051878915.1 Candidatus Weimeria sp. | reverse complement strand
ATCACTGTTGTACTGGATGAGAAATAAGGAGGAACACAATGGGACAGAAAGTTAATCCGCATGGCTTAAGAGTCGGCGTTATCGATGACTGGGATTCCAAGTGGTACGCAGACAAAGAATTTGCAGATTATCTCGTTGAAGATCATAAGATCCGTGAATTCCTTAAGAAGAAGCTTTATTCAGCAGGAGTTTCAAAGATCGAGATCGAGAGAGCAAGCGACAGAGTTAAGGCTGTAGTTTACACAGCTAAGCCTGGTGTAGTTATTGGAAAAGGCGGAGCTGAGATCGAGAAGGTAAAGTCAGAGCTTCAGAAGCTTACAAACAAGAAGCTCGTTGTAGACGTTAAGGAAGTAAAGCGCCCGGATCGTGACGCACAGCTCGTAGCTGAGAACATCGCTTCACAGCTTGAGAACCGTGTTTCCTTCCGTCGTGCTATGAAGAGCTGCATCAGCCGTTCTATGAAGACAGGTATCCAGGGTATCAAGACTACCTGCTCAGGACGTCTTGGCGGTGCTGATATCGCGAGAGCAGAGAGTTATAACGAAGGAACTATTCCACTTCAGACAATCCGTGCTGATATCGACTATGGTTTTGCAGAAGCAGATACTACCTATGGTAAGGTTGGTGTAAAGGTATGGATCTACAAGGGCGAAGTTCTTCCTAAGAAGAAAGCAGCCCAGGCATAAAGGAGGTAGAAACTGATATGTTAATGCCTAAGAGAGTTAAGCATCGTAAGCAGTTCCGCGGATCACTCGCAGGAAAGGCTTTACGTGGTAATAAAGTCACTCAGGGTGATTACGGTCTTGTAAGCCTTGATCCATGCTGGATCAAGTCAAACCAGCTTGAGGCAGCCCGTGTTGCCATGACTCGTTACGTAAAACGTGGCGGAAAAGTTTTCATAAAAGTTTTCCCAGATCATCCTGTTACAGCAAAGCCTGCTGAAACACGAATGGGTTCAGGAAAAGGTGCCCTTGATTACTGGGTAGCAGTAGTAAAACCGGGCCGTGTACTTTTTGAGATTTCAGGTGTTCCTGAAGATGTAGCGAAAGAAGCACTGCGACTTGCCGGACATAAGCTTCCATGCAGGTGCAAGATCGTCGCACGTGAAGGTTTAGAAGGCGGTGAAGCTAATGAAAACTAAGGATTATATCGAAGATTTAAAGAATCAGTCAACCGATGAGCTTTCAGCAAAGCTTGTTGACGCAAAGAAAGAACTCTTTAACTTAAGATTCCAGAATGCTACGAATCAGCTTGACAACACAGCTCGTATCAAAGAGGTTCGTCACAACATCGCCCGCATTCAGACTGTTCTTACACAGATTAGTAACCAGTAACGGTGTAACAGAGAAAGGCTTAAATAATGGAAGAGAGAAATCTTAGAAAGACCCGTACCGGAATCGTGGTATCCGATAAGATGGACAAGACCATCACCGTTGCGGTAAGAGATAACGTAAGACATCCTCTTTATGGAAAAATCGTAAAGAGAACATATAAACTCAAGGCTCATGATGAGAACAACGACGCTCATGAGGGTGATACAGTCCGCGTTATGGAGACAAGACCTCTGTCTAAGGATAAGAGATGGAGACTCTTAGAGATCGTTGAGCGTGCTAAGTAAAGAAAGCGAGGAATATTATGGTACAGCAGGAAACCAGACTTAAGGTTGCCGATAACACCGGTGCCAAAGAGCTCCTCACAATCCGTGTCATGGGCGGATCGACCAGGAGATATGCCGACATCGGAGATATAGTTGTTGCTTCAGTCAAAGATGCAACACCCGGCGGCGTTGTAAAGAAAGGTGACGTAGTTAAGGCTGTTATAGTACGTACTGTAAAGGGCGTACATCGTAAGGACGGTAGCTACATCAAGTTCGATGAGAACGCAGCAGTCATCATCAAGGACGACAAGACTCCGAGAGGAACCCGTATCTTTGGACCAGTAGCAAGAGAGCTCCGTGATAAGCAGTTCATGAAGATCGTTTCACTTGCTCCTGAGACACTTTAAGGAGGAAACCGATGGCAAGTTTAAAAATAAAGAAGGGTGACACAGTTCGTGTTATTTCCGGAGCTGATAAGAACGCTGAAGGAAAAGTACTTTCTGTAGATCCTAAGAATAACAGAGTCACCGTAGAAGGCGTTCATATGGTAAAGAAGCATGTGAAGCCGAATATGACAAACCAGACAGGCGGCATCGTAGAGGAAGAAGCTCCTATCGATATCTCAAAGGTAATGCTTTTAGTAAATGGCAAAGCAACCCGTGTAGGCTTTAAGATGGATGGAGACAAGAAAGTCCGTTACGCTAAGGCCACCGGCGAGACAATAGACTAAGACCGGAGGTTAGATTCGTGAGCAGATTAAAAGAACAGTACAATAATGAAATCGCTAAAGCCATGACTGACAAGTTCGGCTACAAGAATCCTATGGAAGTTCCAAAGCTTGTAAAGATTGTCGTAAACATGGGTGTCGGCGAAGCAAAAGAGAATCAGAAGCTTCTCGATTCTGCAGTTGCTGATATGGAAGCTATCACAGGTCAGCACGCAGTCATCACAAGAGCAAGAAATTCTGTCGCAAACTTCAAGATCCGTGAAGGTATGGGAATCGGATGCAAGACCACACTTCGTGGTGAGAAGATGTATGATTTCCTTGACAGACTTGTAAACCTTGCACTTCCACGAGTAAGAGATTTCCATGGTGTAAATCCTGACTCATTCGATGGCAGAGGAAACTATGCACTTGGTATCAAGGAGCAGATCATCTTCCCTGAGATCGAGTATGATAAGGTTGACAAAGTAAGAGGAATGGACGTCATTTTTGTTACAACCGCAAAGACAGATGAGGAAGCAAGAGAGCTTCTCCGCCTTTTCGGAATGCCATTCGCAAAGTGATAAGGAGACTATTATGGCAAAGACATCAATGAAAGTAAAACAGCAGCGCAAGCCAAAATACTCTACCAGAGCATATACACGCTGCAAGATCTGCGGCCGTCCGCACTCAGTACTTCGTAAGTACGGAATCTGCAGAGTCTGCTTCCGTGAGCTTGCTTATAAGGGTGAAATCCCTGGTGTCCGCAAGGCATCATGGTAAGCCGTTTGTGAAACAGATTTTATAATGGAGGAAATAAATCATGACAATGACTGATCCTATCGCAGATATGCTTACAAGAATCCGTAATGCGAACACTGCGAAGCACGATACAGTAGATATCCCAGCATCAAAGATGAAGATCGCTATCGCAGACATCCTTGTAGACGAGGGATACATCGAGAAGTATGAGCTTGTAGATGATGGTTCATTCCAGAATATCCATGTTACCATGAAGTACACTGGAGCAAAGAAGGATCGTATCATCTCTGGCATCAGAAGAATCTCAAAGCCAGGTCTTCGTATCTATGCAGGAAAAGAGGATATCCCTCATGTACTTGGCGGACTTGGAGTAGCTATTCTTTCAACAAATAAGGGTATCATCACCGACAAGCAGGCTCGTAAGGAGCAGGTCGGCGGAGAAGTACTTGCATTTATTTGGTAATCAATACACTAGCATAATTTTATTGGAGGTACGGGCATGTCACGAATTGGAAGAATGCCAATCGCAATACCAGCCGGAGTTACGGTCAATGTTGCAGAAAATAATCAAGTGACGGTAAAAGGTCCTAAGGGTACTATTGAGAAGACTCTTCCGCAGGAGATGGATATCAAAGTAGAGGGGTCCGAAGTTATCGTTTCAAGACCTAATGATTTAAAGAAGATGAAGTCCCTTCACGGACTTACGAGAAGTCTTATCCAGAACATGGTAATCGGAGTTACAGATGGTTTCGAGAAGAAGCTTGAGATCAACGGTGTAGGTTACCGTGCAGAAAAGAAGGGAAAGGTTCTTACACTTCACCTTGGCTTCTCTCACCCGGTAGAGATGACTGATCCGGAAGGACTTGAGTCAGTTCTCGACGGAAATAACATCACCGTAAAGGGTATAGATAAAGAAAAAGTAGGTCAGTATGCAGCCGAGATCAGAGACAAGAAGAGACCTGAGCCATATAAGGGTAAGGGTATCAAGTACGCTGACGAGGTTATCCGCCGTAAGGTAGGAAAGACCGGTAAGAAATAAGTAAAGGAGTAAAGCTATGATAGCAAAGAAATCAAGAGCACTTGTCCGTGAGACAAAGCACAGAAGACTTCGCCACACTCTTTCCGGTACTGCAGAAAGACCGCGTATGTGTGTGTTCAGAAGTAACAATCACATGTATGTTCAGATCATAAATGATGAAGTCGGCAAGACTTTAGTATCAGCTTCCACCCTTGATAAGGAAGTAAGCGATGGTCTTGAGAAGACAAATGATACAGAAGCAGCAAAGAAGCTCGGAAGCGTTATCGCGAAGAAGGCTTCAGACGCTGGCATCAAGACCGTAGTTTTTGACAGAGGCGGATATATTTACGCCGGAAAAGTAGCAGCTCTCGCTGAAGCAGCAAGAGAAGCAGGACTGGATTTTTAAGGAGGAAGCTATAGATGAGACGTGATAACAGAGACGCCCGTCAGGACGAATACGAAGATAACGTAGTCTCCATCAAGCGTGTCACCAAGGTTGTAAAGGGTGGTAAGAACATGCGCTTTACAGCACTTGTAGTAGTTGGCGATAAGGCCGGCCACGTTGGCGCTGGACTTGGCAAAGCAGCAGAGATTCCTGATGCAATCAGAAAAGGCCGTGAGGCAGCTGTAAAGGCTATGGTTTCAGTAGCACTTGATGAAAACCACAGTATTTCACATGATATCTTAGGAAAGCACACTGGTGCATCTGTTCTTTTAAAGAAGGCTCCAGAAGGTACTGGTATCATCGCCGGAGGTCCGGCACGTAGTGTCTGCGAGCTCGCAGGTATTCAGAATATCCGTACAAAGTCTCTTGGATCTTCAAACAAGCAGAACGTAGTACTCGCTACTATCGATGCATTAAGCAGACTTAAGTCCCCTGAAGAAGTAGCAAAGCTCCGCGGTAAGTCCGTAGAGGAAGTACTGGCATAAGGAGGATAACATGGCAGATAAGATAAAGGTAACACTGGTAAAGTCCACGATCGGTGCAGTTCCAAAGAACAAGAGAATCGTTGAGGCATTAGGTCTTCATAAGCCTGGCCAGTCAAAAGAGCTTCCTAACAACGCCGCAACACTTGGCGCAGTTCGTAAGGTCGCTCATTTAGTAAAAGTAGAAGAAATCTGATAGGAGGTGCCAGGAATGGATTTATCCAGCTTAAAGCCGGCCGATGGTTCAAAGCAGAGTAATAACTTCAGAAGAGGACGCGGTCACGGTTCAGGAAACGGAAAAACCGCAGGTAAAGGCCAGAAGGGTCAGAAGGCACGTTCTGGTGGCGGAGTAAGACTCGGATTCGAAGGTGGTCAGATGCCTCTTTTCCGTCGTCTTCCAAAGCGCGGATTCACAAATATCAATACAAAGGAAATCGTAGCAATCAATCTTTCAGCACTTGAGAGATTTGAGGATGGTTCTGATGTAACAGTTGATACTCTTTTAGAGAATGGAGTCATCAAGAAGGCAGCAGACGGCGTAAAGATCCTTGGAAACGGCGAGCTTACAAAGAAACTCAATGTAAAGGTAAACGCATACTCAAAGAGCGCTAAGGAGAAAATTGAAGCCTTAGGTGGAAAAGCAGAGGTGATCTGATGTTTCGGACAGTCCGCGATGCGTTCAAGATAAAGGAGATCAGAAAAAGACTGTTTTTCACTTTCCTTATGCTTATAGTAGTACGTATTGGATCTCAGCTCCCATTACCGGGAGTTGATCCGGACGTATTCGAGAAGTTATTTGGAAACACTGGAGATTCTCTTAACTTCTTCAACGCACTTACAGGTGGTTCTTTCGAGCAGATGTCAGTATTTGCCTTAAGTATCACACCGTACATCACATCTTCGATCATTATTCAGCTGCTGACTATCTCGTTCCCTAAGCTCGAGGAGATGCAGCGTGATGGAGAGGATGGACGAAAGAAATTAAACCGTCTCACTCGTTATGTGACTATTTTACTTTCTGTAATTGAAGCCCTGGCAATGGCCATAGGTTTCGGACGCAGCGGGTACTTAAGTCACTTCAATTTCCCGTATGTGCTGATGATGGTAGCAGTTCTTACAGCTGGTGCCACAGCTCTTATGTGGATAGGTGAGAGAATCACAAAGAACGGTGTAGGAAATGGTATTTCTATCGTTCTTGTAATAAACATCGTATCGAGACTTCCGCAGGATGTAACAACTCTTTATAATCAGTTTATCAAGGGACAGACGATTGCAAGAGGTATTCTGTACGGAGCAATTATCGTTGCGATCATAGTAGGAATAGTTGTACTTGTAGTTATCCTGCAGTGCGCAGAGAGACGTATTCCTGTTCAGTATTCAAGAAAGCTTCAGGGAGTCGGCAGAGCGTCATACTCAGCCGCAAACAGCACATATATCCCACTGAAGGTCAATACAGGCGGTGTTATTCCTGTCATCTTTGCACAGTCACTTATGCAGACACCTGTTATTATTGCAGCTCTTGCCGGAAAATCAAGCGGTAAGGGAGTAGGATACACAATCCTGAATATGCTTTCAGAGAGCCACTGGTTTACACCAAGCAACTGGTTCTATTCAATCGGAGCTATAGTTTATGTGCTTCTGCTTATCGCATTTGCGTATTTCTATACCTCAATTACATTCA
Organism: Candidatus Weimeria sp.; assembly: GCA_051878915.1. GTDB lineage: Bacteria > Bacillota > Clostridia > Lachnospirales > Lachnospiraceae > Weimeria. Next base: position 1,359 of record JBJELA010000292.1, on the reverse strand, counting down.
ACCCGCTTGAGATCGCTGACAACATGAAAAAGAGCGGCGGTTTTGTACCGGGAATCAGACCAGGAAAGCCAACCAGTGATTATCTCACAAGGGTTCTTAACTCGATCATCTTTATCGGAGCAGTAGGTCTTACTGTAGTAAGTATTATCCCTATCATGCTTAATGGTCTTACAGGAGCTAACGTATCATTTGGTGGTACATCCATCATCATTATCGTTGGTGTCGTAGTAGAGACATTAAAGCAGATCGAAGGTCAGATGATGGTTAGAAACTACAAGGGATTCCTGACAGACTGATTTGAGATTTTAGTTGGAAGTTCAAAGTTCATAAAAAGGACTGCGGACTTTCAACTTTTTTGACAACTAATGACTGTAAGCAGTGTTCATTAGAAAACGGAGGGTTTATAATGAAAATAATCATGCTTGGCGCACCGGGCGCAGGAAAAGGAACCCAGGCGATAAAGATTGCTGAAAAGTATGGTATCCCGCATATCAGTACGGGAGATATCTTCAGAGCCAACATCAAGAATGGTACCGAGCTTGGAAAAAAAGCAAAGGAGTACATGGATAAGGGAGCACTTGTTCCGGATGAACTCACCTGCGACCTTGTAGTTGACAGAATTCATCAGGATGACTGCGCAAAGGGATTTGTACTCGACGGTTTTCCAAGAACTATCCCACAGGCTGAGGCGCTTGAGAAGGCACTCGCAAAGGACAATGAAAAAATGGACTATGCCATTGACATTGAAGTTCCGGATGAATCTATCGTAAAGAGAATGAGCGGACGCCGCGCCTGCGTTAACTGTGGAGCTACTTATCATATAGTAAGCGCTCCTCCAAAGGTTGAGGGTATCTGCGACCACTGTGGCGGAAAGCTCACAACCCGCGATGATGATAAGCCTGAAACGGTACAGAAGAGACTTACCGTATATCATGAGCAGACACAGCCGCTTATCGACTTCTATAAGAAGACAGGCATCCTCCACTCAGTGGATGGCACAAAGCAGCTCGATGAAGTGTTTGCGGAAGTGGTAAAAATCCTTGGAGAGTGATCATGACATTTACAATGGCAAAGTCCATAGCAGGTCACGATAAGACTGAAGTATATGTAGTGATCAGAGAGGAAGGCGACCATGTTTTTCTGGCAAACGGAAAAAACAGAACAGTCGCTTCTCCAAAGAGAAAAAAATTAAAACATGTTCAGCTGATAAAAAATATACCGGCTGAAGCTGCAGAAGTCTCTGAAAAGGAAAATGATTTTAAGGATCTCTGGATCAAACGAGTTATCAGAATATACACAGGTCTAAGACCCAAGGAGTAATGAAATGTCAAAAGCAGATGTTATTGAAGTAGAAGGAAA
>JBJELA010000291.1:0-8066 GCA_051878915.1 Candidatus Weimeria sp. | reverse complement strand
GAAACATCACCTTTACCTCAGGATCAAGAAGATTTTTTATCCCGATGCAGAGCGCTGCAAGAAGAGCTCCTTCTTCGCCGGGAAGAGCTGCCGTAAATACATCCTGCATCCTGTACTTAAGCCTGTATAAGGCTTCGAGGATCCGGTAATAGGCGCCTGCGATAAAAAAATTATCTCTGCCTGCCGATTCTATTTTCGCGTCCTTTATATCTGAAACTATGGATAGAGATCTGTAGTAAGAGGCCTCGTCAAAGCAGCCGGGGTTTTTCTGCGCTTCAGGCGCCCTGGGTTTTCCCTTTATCCGCACAACGGTTCCAAGCGCTGGTTCCTCGTCTGATAAAACCGAAACCCTGAGGTTTCTCTCGCCCAGAAGATTAACAGTGATCCTTGTCCCATAACTCGTCCTCTCTTTTCTTTTTACTGTGCCTAGAAGCGTTATATTTTCTGCAGAGAGGATCTGCTCTCCTGCCTCATCGTACGCCCTTTGAGATGAGAGCGCTGAAAAAAGTCCTGCCAAAAAGACCGCAAAGACCGAAATCATAAGGATAATCGCTCTTTTGCATTTTCTTCTGTAAAAAATAACCGGAATCAGACAGAACGGAACCGCGATAAGAACACGGTAACCGTATAGAACTGCGAATACAGCTGACAGTGCCGAGACTGCCGCTAGTAGAACTGGCCTCTTATACATAACTCTCCCTCTCGTAAGCATGGATTTCTGTGCTGCGAATAATGAGTTAATTATGCACTGATTTTTAAAAAAATGCAAGAGAAAATATGGCAAATCTGTGTTTGCCGTGATATAATTGTTTTAATTGGGAGGTATTTTATGGATTATTCTGCTGAGAATCAGCTGGTATCACGTAAAGACAGGGAATATCACCTTATAGAAGAGTATGGGATGGATATTTTAAAATCCATCGGATTTCAGAGAATTGCGGGGCAGAGGCATCATATTTTTTCAACAGTTGGATATCACAGCGTACATGTGGCACAGAAGATGCTTTTTCTCTCACGTTTTTTTAATATGAATGAGAGGGATATCATCCGCGGGAGTCTCTGGCACGATGTAGGTATCTATGACAGGTCCTCATTTAACAGCACCTCGGATACAGCAAACGAGCATCCGAAGCGCTCACTTAAGACTGCGGCGGAGAGCGGTACACTTGATGACACTCAGTCTGATATGATCGTAAACCATATGTGGCCGGTAACTCATGAAATGCCAAAGACAAAAGAGGGTTTTCTTATTACCCTGGCTGACAAATGGTGTGCTGTGACTGAATTTCTGAATTTCCACGACTACAGGATAGATGCCGTTATTAATCAGGCATCCGGAGAAGCTGATGCGCTCAATCGATAACGAAATAGCAAACAAATCCTTTAAGAATATCTATCTGCTTTTCGGGAAGGAACACTATCTGTTGAAAGAAAACAGGGAAAAGCTGCTTTCTGCGCTCGGTGTAGCTGACAGAACAGATATGAATTTTACCCTGCTCTCTGAGAAGAATTTTAATGTGCCGGCACTGATCTCTGACAGTGACACGCTTCCTTTTTTCGCAGAGCGGAGAGTCATTCTCGTAGAGGAGAGCGGCTTCTTCAAAGGAAATAAAAAAGAAAAGGACAGTCTGATCAAATACATTCCGGGCATTCCCTCTACTACAGTAATTGTCTTTGTAGAAAGCGAAGTTGACAAGAGAGACAGGCTTTACAAGGCTGTCTCAAAGTACGGAACTGCCGAGGAGTTCGTAAAGGGTGATCAGAATGAGCTGCTTAAATGGATTGGCGGACGCTTAAAAGCGGATGGCCTTCGTATGAAGCACGATGCGTGGAGTGAGTTTTACCTGAGATGCAGTTCTTCAATGGACCTGATGGACGCGGAGTATCAGAAACTTTCAGCCTACTGCTGGGAGAAAAAGCATATAGAAAGATCTGATGTAGAGGCCGTCTGCTCGAACGCGTCTGAGACTAAGATTTTTGAATTAAGTGACGCCATCTCTGAAAGAGATGCCGTTAAGGTTTTTTCGGTATACCACGATATGCTGAGACAGAATGAGAGCGCGCCCGGGATTCTTTCGCTTATAGAGAGACAGCTTACTTCACTCTATAATCTGAAGATTATGGATCGTGACGGGGTTTCATTTCCGGATAAGAAGAAGTACCTTGGCATTTCGTACGATTTTATAATAAAAAAACTTGAAGCCTGCCAGAAGAGATTCAGGGAAGAGGAACTGACAGAGCTGTTAAGCAGAGCTGCTGATCTCGAGAATGATTTTAAGAATGGAAAAATAGACGAGACGATAGCAGTCGAGCTTTTACTCAACGATACATTGTAAAAAAATAAGCCTGTCCGGAATGACGGTACCGGACAGGCGTTTATTTTATATTCAGTCCATAGCGTTAACGGCTTTTGTCAGACGGGATACTTTTCTGGCTGCATTGTTCTTATGCAGGATTCCCTTTGACTCTGCCTTAGGGATTGCTGTCTGAGCAACCTTTAATGCTGCCTCGGCTGCTGCCTTGTCTCCGCTTGCTACTGCCTTCTCGACGTTTGTAACTACGGTCTTTACATTGCTCTTTACAGCTTTGTTTCTCTCTGCCTTCTTAGCGCTTACAAGAACTCTCTTCTTTGCTGATTTGATGTTTGCCAATTCGATTCACCTCCGTTGCTTTGATATTCACGTGAATATGATGCTTCTGGATTGACACGGTTCTCCCAAGCAATCATACTTTTCTATAATACAGGTCGAAGAAGTATTTGTCAAGCAAAACTTTCTCTGTTATAATGTTTAAAAGTCAGTGCCTTATTATTCATGGCATCCATTCAAATGGAAAACAGATATACTTATTTTTTTAGGAGAATATATGGATCAGTCACATATCAGGAATTTCTGCATTATAGCTCATATTGATCACGGTAAATCAACTCTTGCCGACAGGATGATCGAGATGACGCATACTCTGACAAAGAGGGAAATGCAGGAACAGGTCCTTGACAATATGGACCTGGAGCGCGAAAGAGGAATCACCATCAAGTCTCAGGCTGTAAGACTTATCTACCACGCCAAAAACGGAGAAGAATATATTTTTAATCTGATTGATACACCGGGACATGTAGATTTCAATTATGAGGTATCGAGATCCCTGGCTGCCTGCGACGGTGCTGTTCTTGTAGTTGACGCGGCTCAGGGAATCGAGGCCCAGACACTGGCAAATGTCTATCTCGCTTTAGACCATGATCTTGAGGTTCTTCCTGTAATAAATAAAATAGATCTCCCTTCCGCTGATCCGGATAAGGTCGCAAAGGAGATCGAGGATGTTATCGGACTCGACTGTGAAAATGCCCCAAGGATCTCTGCAAAGACAGGTCTTGGTGTAGATCAGGTCTTAGAGCAGATCATAACTGAGCTTCCGGCTCCTGAGGGAGATATGGAAGCGCCGCTTAAGGCTCTTATTTTTGACTCACTCTACGATTCATACAGAGGAGTTATAGTATTTGTACGCATCAGAGAGGGCAGGGTCCGCCCAAAGGATCATATCAGGATGATGGCTACCGGCGCAGAGTTCGAGTGCGTAGAGGTAGGCTACTTCGGAGCAGGACAGTTTATCCCGTGCGATGAGCTGAGTGCCGGAATGGTCGGCTATATCACGGCTTCTATCAAGGATCTGAGGGAGACAAGAGTCGGAGACACTGTGACGCTTGCGGATAATCCTGCTTCTGAGCCTCTGCCAGGATACCGCCCTGTAAAGCCTATGGTTTTCTGTGGTATTTATCCTGCTGATGGCGCGAAGTATCCGGAGCTTAAGGATGCTCTCATGAAGCTGCAGCTTAACGACGCGGCTCTTACCTTTGAGCCTGAGACATCCCAGGCATTAGGCTTCGGCTTCAGATGCGGCTTTTTAGGCCTGCTGCATCTCGATGTCGTCCAGGAGAGACTCGAGAGAGAGTACGACCTTGACCTCGTAACGACTGCTCCTGGTGTAGTCTACAAGGTTTATAAGACAGACGGCACAGTAATGGACCTTACGAATCCTTCAAATCTACCTGATCCTTCAGAGATAGATTATATGGAGGAGCCCGTGGTGAATGCCGAGATCATGGTCACAAGCGACTATATAGGGCCTATCATGGACCTGTGTCAGGAGAGAAGGGGACAGTACGTCTCTCTTGAATACATAGAGGAGACCAGGGCTGTCTTAAAATACGTCCTGCCGTTAAATGAGATCATCTATGACTTCTTTGATGTGCTCAAATCGAGATCGAGAGGCTACGCTTCTTTTGACTATGAGCTGAAGGGCTATCAGAGATCAGAGCTTGTTAAGCTTGATATACTCATTAACAGGGAAAAGGTCGACGCTCTTTCATTTATCGTATTCAAGGATACTGCTTATGACAGAGCAAGGAAGATGTGTGAAAAATTAAAGGAAAACATCCCGAGACACCTGTTTGAAATTCCTATTCAGGCAGCGATAGGCAGCAAGGTCATAGCCCGCGAGACCGTAAAGGCCATGAGAAAGGATGTCCTCGCGAAGTGCTACGGCGGTGATATCACGAGAAAGAGAAAGCTTCTCGAAAAACAGAAGGAAGGGAAGAAGAGGATGAGGCAGATCGGCAATGTCGAGATACCTCAGGAAGCATTTATGAGCGTCTTAAAGCTCGATGATGACGAATAACAATGGAAGATTACAGGAGATTTGAACTTTATATCCATATACCGTTCTGCGCAAAGAAATGCCTTTACTGCGACTTTCTCTCGGGCGTTTATGATCCGTACACTCAGAACGACTATGTGAATTCACTCTGCAGGGAGCTTGAGTTTTATTCACAGAAGGTCTTTGGAACAGTCTCGTCCATTTATATTGGCGGAGGTACGCCGACCTGGATAAATCCTGACCAGATAGCGCAGATAATGCTTACAGTAAAGGAAAATTATAACCTTGATCCGCTTGCCGAGATTTCTATAGAAGCAAATCCCGGCACTGTCATTGCTGAGGCTGCAAACATATATCGTTCAGTCGGGATAAACCGTGTATCGATAGGTCTGCAGTCGGCAAACGATGACGAGCTGAAAATGCTTGGCAGGATCCATACCTTCAACCGCTTTTTATCTACGTATGAGATACTTAGAAAAGCAGGCTTCGAGAACATCAACGTCGATATCATGAGCGGACTTCCGGGCCAGACACCTGAAAAGCTCCTCTATACCTTAAATAAAGTCACATCCTTTCGGCCGGAACACATCTCATGCTATTCTCTTATCATAGAGCCTGGTACTCCCTTCTATGAAAAGTATCACGAGGATGCCGAGAGAATGGAGAGAGGCGAAGACACAGTCCTTCTTCCAAACGAGGATCAGACCTATGAGCTTATGAAAAGAGCCCAGTTCTACCTTGAAGAAAGAGGCTATCACAGGTATGAGATTTCAAACTACGCGAGAGAAGGCAGGGAGTGTGTCCATAACCTGGGCTACTGGAGAAGAGTCCCATATCTGGGAGTCGGTCTCGGAGCCGCGTCCCTTATCCCGCCAGGGTATCTTGTAAGAGAGCCTGAGGATCCTGAGGAGACAGGCGGAATGGGACTTGAGTGGCGCACGTCGAACACCCGTGACCTCTATGAATATATAGAAGAGGCTTCCCATCTGCCGATAGTCCCTGAAGAGGTCGGATATGAGGATATCGCGACAATAGGCTCATTCACGCAGTTGTCGAGAAGGGAAGCGATGGAGGAGTACATGTTCCTCGGACTCCGCCAGACAGCCGGCATAAAGAAGTCTGAGTTCAGAAAGGCCTTCGGCATTCCGATTGAAAAAATATACGGCCATGAGATTTTTGAGCTAGAGAAAGAGGAACTTCTGACCATGAACGGAGATACCGTAGCCCTTACAGACAGGGGACTGGACCTTTCAAATTACGCGCTCGCCAGATTTTTAAAAGAGTAGCTTTATTTTTATCTGAATCATTAAACCGCTGACTGGTCTCAGCGGTTTATTTTATTTATTTGAAAAAAGTTGTTGACAAAGTGAACGAACAAGCGTATATTATGTGTTAGTAGATATTAGCACTCCAATCATTTGAGTGCTAACAATAAACAGACAGGAGGTGAAGCACATTGAGTGAGGAAAAAGAGCTTACAGAGCGTCAGAAGAAAATTCTTGATGTTATCATCAAGAATTACCTGGAGACCGGAGAGCCGGTTGGATCACGAACGATCTCGAAGAGCTCGGATTTGAACCTCAGCTCAGCTACCATCAGAAATGAGATGAGTGATCTCGAGGAGATGGGATATATCTTACAGCCGCACACCTCCGCAGGCAGGATTCCATCAGATAAGGGCTACCGTTTCTATGTGACAGAGCTGATGAACGAGAAGGAGACAGCTCCTCCGCCGGATGCGACGAATGAAATGCTCGTGCAGCGGACAGACCGTCTCGAGAAGATGTTAAAGCAGGTCGTGGATGTACTTGCAGCAAACACCCAGTACACCTCGATGATTTCAGCGCCTGCCATCACAGGAGTAAGAGTTAAGTTCGTACAGCTTTCGGCCGTTAACGAGCACCAGCTCCTCTCAGTAGTCGTGATGGATGGCAATGCTGTAAGGAACCGTATCATTGATATCGATTCTCCTCTGAATAACGAGGACCTGTTGAAGCTTAACATGCTTCTGAATACTAATCTTTCCGGACTTACAGTAAACGACATCAATCTCGCGCTGATCCAGAAGATGAAGTCGTCAGCTGGCGAATACGCGGATATCATTGAGAACGTCCTTCAGAATGTCGCAGGAACCATAGAGCAGGATGAGGGCCGGACGATCTACACTAGTGGAACGACGAATATTTTCAAGTATCCTGAGTTAAGTGATGCCAACAGAGCCAGCCACCTGATATCGACCTTTGAGAACAAGGAAGAGCTTGAGAAGCTGATAAATGAGATTGAGACAGATGAGGATGGAAATCCAAACGGTATCTCAGTATTCATCGGAGATGATATTCCGAATATGCCGGATGTATCACTTGTCACAGCCAAGTATGACCTGGGCGAGGGCTTTAAGGGAACGATAGGTATCCTGGGGCCTAAACGAATGGATTACGAAAATGTTATGAAAAATCTCAAGTCCCTGAAGACACAGCTTTCAGATATCGTGAATACATCGAGGATACCTGTTAAAGAAGAACCGAAGAGGCTTAACGATAAACAGAAGCAGAAGTAGAGGTATAAGGTTTTGAGTGAAGAGAAAGAAAAGAAGGACGAGAAGTTAAAGGAACCGGAGACAGATGAGAAGGCTGTAGATAAAGCCGAAGAAAAAACTGCCGAAAAGGATTCCGGTACAAAAAAAGCTGATGATAAAGCAGAGAAGTCAGACGATAAGAAGCCTGAAGCCAAAAAGGATAAGAAGGAAAAGACAGATCCAAAGGATGATAAGATCAAATCCCTTCAGGATCAGGTCTTAAGGCAGATGGCTGAGTTTGATAACTTCCGCAAGCGTACCGAGAAGGAAAAAGCTTCTATGTACAGCGCGGGAGCAGGCGATGTGATCGCGAAATTCCTTCCTGTTCTCGATAATTTCGAGAGAGGACTTTCAGGTGTGTCTGAGGATACGGACGATGCGTTCCAGAAAGGAATTTTAGCTATCTACAAGCAGTTCAAGACAGCACTTGATGGTCTCGGGGTACAGGAAATAGATGCCCTGGGCAAGACCTTTGATCCGAATTTCCACAACGCCGTAATGCATGTGGATGATAAGGACAAGGGAGACCAGGAGATCGTAGAAGTCCTGCAGAAGGGCTACACGTACAACGATAAGGTCATCAGATACGCGATGGTTAAAGTTGCCAACTGATTATAAAGTATGGCTTTTATATAGATTATTAGTGACAAATGTCATGATTTAGGAGGAATTAACAATGGGTAAAATAATTGGTATCGATCTTGGAACTACAAACAGCTGTGTAGCTGTTATGGAGGGCGGACAGCCTACAGTTATTGAGAACAGTGAGGGTATGAGAACTACCCCTTCTATCGTAGCCTTTACAAAGGATGGACAGAGGCTTGTAGGTGAGCCGGCA
>JBJELA010000290.1:0-1712 GCA_051878915.1 Candidatus Weimeria sp. | reverse complement strand
GGAAGCGCAAGGAAAAAGAAGTAAGGGAGAATGACAGGCTGTCAAATGCCCTTGAAGCCTACGCCGATGAGTACACTGATGACGACTATTACAACATGACGTTGGATGATGAGGTGGCAGCAGCTGACGAGGCGGCAGAGGACGGTATGCAGCAAATACCTCAGGACAGGTTCGCAGCCTACAGTCCGGGCATCAAGGAAGCATTATATACCGTAGGACCTGAGGATGAAGAGATAAGAAGACAGCGTGAGGCTCTTGTAAGAAAGAGACAGGAAGTGATAGAAAAGGCTGAGACAGGACAGGTTTCAGGTGAGGCTTCAACTGAGAGAACTATCGTTGTAACAGATAAGAAGGAAAATGAGGCACCTGAAAAAGAGGTTTTGACTCCTGAAAAGCCGGAAGTCAGACAGACTGTCACCGAAAAGCCTTCTGTTACTGAAAAGCCTTCTGTCACTGAAAAGCCTTCTGTCACTGAAAAGCCAGTTATCCCTGAGAAGCCGGCTGTCACTAAAGCACCTGAAAAGCACGCGCCTTCTGTCAGGGCTTCTGCTGATAAGCCTGTAAAGAAAGCTGTAAAGAAGGCCCATCCGAAGAGAAGGGCGCCTGGTACCGTAAAGATTGACGTGGATAAGATCTACGCAAAGCTTGACTCTGATACAGGCCCTGCAAAACCGAAAGAGTCTTATGATATGAAAAAGCCTTCAGAACAGGCGCACGTCACACACAAAGGGGCTAACGGCACACATACCGCAGCTCATAAGAATAGTGTAAACAGAACTCCTGCAAAGGCACATACAAAGATACCTGAAACATCAAAGAGGCTTAAGATACCGCCTAAGGATGCACACAGGAAGAGAAACATCCGCACGGGTCAGGTAAAAGTCAGGGTAAATGACGCAAGGAACAATATAGTCTTATAACAGGAAGAGCGGTCGGGATTTCCGACTGCTCTTTTTATATGCCTGTTTTAAATTCTTATCCCTCAGAATATATCAGTTCTTATCCCTTGGAAATCTGACACCCTAAAATCTACCAAAACATAATTGAAAGGTAATACTATAAACAATCAGTGTAAATTAAAATAGAAAAATGGTATACTAAAATACCGAGAATAACGAAAGGAAGACAATCATGACAGAAAAGAAACATCCTATACTTAAGACAATACTTCTTATAATAGTGGCATATCTTGTCATAACATTTTTCATAGACCTCATAGGCAGGAATATGAAAAAGAAGACGAAGGACCCTACGCCCGTAGTGACGGAAGACTTAAGCTATGCTGCAAGGAAAAAGGCAGTAAAAGAGTTAAAGAAGGAAAAGTCAGACATCAAAGGCATGACAAAGTACGACAAGTACAAGATGGGCTTATCCACAAAGGACGGCTCTGATACGGACGGTGACGGCCTTACAGACAAGGAAGAGATAGAAGTCTATAACAGCGATCCTAAGAAGATGTCTTCAGCAGGAGATCTCTATACTGACGGAGAAAAAGTAAAGATGGGGCTTGATCCGAATGAAAAGAAGTCCTATGAGGGAAAACTTACCTATAAGAACAACTTCTCTGATGGTGCGGTAAAGCTCTATGCAAAGACAGCCTACGGACGCTTTGCGATCGTAAACGCCATCACGGGCTTTGACTCGCTTGACGGAAGGGATGTATACGCAGAGTATCAGCTTTCACATTTCGATGGCAGGTTTGCCATAAATAT
>JBJELA010000289.1:0-1712 GCA_051878915.1 Candidatus Weimeria sp. | reverse complement strand
AAGCATTTTTAGTAAAATACGGTGAAATCGGCCTCAAGGGCAAGAACAGATCATATTTTGAGGAGACTCTTGTAAAGCGTATAGAAGAGGCTCTTCAGAAAATAGACGGAAGCTTTACTGTTACCCGTCCCCAGGGCAGAATTTTTGTTGAGGGAAGCGGATTTGACGAGGATGAAGTAATTGACGCCTTATCCAAGGTCTTTGGAATCATCTGGATCTGCCCGTGTGTAATGACTGATGATACCGGCTTTGACGACCTGTCAAGGCAGATAACAGAATACCTGAAGGAGGAGCTTGGCGACAAGCCGTTTACCTTTAAGGTCGAGGCAAGAAGAGCCAGAAAAAATTATCCGATGAACTCGATGGAGATAAACAGAGAGCTTGGCGAGAGGATCCTCGACGCTTTTCCGAATTCAAAGGTCGATGTACATCATCCTGAGCACTTAGTGGAGGTCGAGATCAGGGAACGGATCAATTTTCATATATTCTACCATAAGGGCGTAGGCGGTATGCCTGTTGGAACAGCCGGGAAAGCGATGCTCCTGCTCTCAGGCGGAATAGATTCGCCTGTGGCCGGATATATGATCGCGAGACGCGGCGTGACAATTGACGCGACCTATTTCCATGCGCCTCCATATACTTCAGAGAGAGCAAAGCAGAAGGTCGTTGACCTGGCAAAGATCATCTCCAAATACACAGGACCAATCCGTCTGCATGTCGTAAACTTCACTGACATCCAGATGGCTATCTACGAGAAATGTCCGCACGACGAACTGACTATAATAATGCGCCGTTACATGATGATCATAGCTGAGCACTTTGCAAAAGAGGACGGCGATATGGCGCTTATCACAGGTGAGAGCTTAGGACAGGTGGCTTCACAGACCATGCAGTCTCTCTTTGTAACTGACCATGCGGCGACACTTCCGGTATTCAGACCGCTGATCGGCTTCGACAAGCAGGACATCATAGAGATTTCTGAAAAAATAGGGACCTACGAGACCTCGATCCTTCCGTATGAGGACTGCTGCACGATTTTCGTGGCAAAGCACCCTGTGACAAAGCCAAGGCTTGATGTCATCGAGAAGTCTGAGAAGAAACTTTCTGACGTGATCGATGGGATGCTTGAGACTGCTTACGATACTACAGAAACGATTCTGGTGAAATAAAATGGAATGTTATTTTGATAATTCAGCTACTACGAGATGTTCGGACAGGGCTGCTGAGAAGATGATGCAGGTTCTCTGCACCGATTACGGTAATCCCTCTTCTCTCCATGGAAAGGGAATGACAGCTGAAAACTACGTAAAGGAGAGCCGTGAGATAATCGCAAAGAGCTTAAAGTGTGATCCGAAGGAGATTATTTTTACCTCGGGCGGCTCTGAAGGAAACAATCTCGCTATCTTCGGAGGAGTCCGGGCAAACAGGCGCGTCGGAAAGCATATCATAACTACAGCGGTAGAGCACGCAGCTGTCTATATGCCCTTTAAGGAGCTTGAGAAACAGGGCTTTGACGTGACTTTTCTCCCTACAGATGAGCATGGAGTAATAAGCCTTACAGACCTTGAGAACGCTCTTACAGACGATACGGTCCTTGTCGCTATGATGCATGTAAATAACGAGATCGGCTCGGTAATGCCTGTCGCGGAGGCAGGAAGGCTAATACACGAAAAGTGCCCGGAGGCTTTATTTTTCGTAGATGCCATCCAGTC
>JBJELA010000288.1:0-8133 GCA_051878915.1 Candidatus Weimeria sp. | reverse complement strand
TTCATATCCACTGCTTTAACCTTCGCATAGTGTACTTTGTCACCCGAGCCGATTGGCGAACTGTACAGACCTATCTCAGCACCGCTGTTCAGATTCAGATAGTCGCCTTTCCACATCCATACTGCATATGACTCTCCTCCTGAACTGAATGTGACTCTCTGAGTATTCATATCTGTCGCGGCGTCGAATACCATGTCATAGAGACTGTTATATCCGAAGTATTTCTGCCAGTTCTTATCAGACGAATGATATGCCTTATTGTCGACATCCATCTTAAAACACAGTATGTATGCTCCTACATCCGCCATAGTCTGTGCCGAGAGATATCTGCGGCCCAGATTTATCGAGTTCTTTACTACGTTTCTTGTTTTTTTCTTACTGTATCCGTTTCCGCCTTTGGAATTAAACAGCCCTGCAACAGAATCCCCCATCATCTTCCATGCTTTTTTTATCTTATCCTGTTTCTTCTTATCATTTGTAGTTTTTAATAATCTTTCGATGTCCCGGTTTATCTCATCTTGTACTTCTCCCTCCGTAGGAGATGCACTGTAATCTGTAATGATCCGTTCCTGCTGTGACTTTACATGAGCGTCCCAGAATCTTCTGTGCCCATTCATCTTTAACGGTTCCATATCTTTCGGTGCCGCTTTTATCGTTCTTCCGTTTTTATTAATATATCGCGGTTCGCCGTCATACAGCCCGTCTCCATCGCTGTCGCCTGATCTCGGATTGGAGTGATATCGTCCGAATACTATAGCTTTCTTCCCGTACTGCTTAACTCGTATCTCCACCTCTTCTCCATCTGTGAGGCCATCTCCATCAGTATCCGGGTTATTCTTATCAGTTATGATCCTTTTCCCATTAAATGCGACAAGATTATCCTCATAGTAGTCAGGGATCCCATCTCCATCACTGTCCACTGACAGATCTATACTCTTTCCTATCGAATCGTAGACACTTTTAAGCCCAGCTGCTTTTGCTGCTACATAGAACTCACCGCCTGTTTCTTCTGCAAGTGGTTCCAGATATCTGGTAAAATAACTTTCCGAACTTCCTAGCCCTACCGTATACAGCTTCACATTCTTCTGCTTTGCCTTCTGTATCACAGAGCTGTGCATCCCGGTATCGAATGCATCTCCATCGGTAAGAATAATCTCGAGACGAAGCGTATCGTCAGAGTCATCACTGAACAGATTCATGGCGGAATCTATGGCGGAATACATATATGTCCCTCCATAAGAACTGAAGAACTTTCTGTCCAGATACCTCTTCACTTCGTTTTTGTCAGATGTCAGCTTATCAGTGTAGATATGCGTGCTGTTCGAAAAAGATACCACTCCGGACTTTTCAGACTCTGGCAGACCGTCTACAAGCTCTTTTGCCACCTGAAGTCTATCGTATTCACTGTCATTATACGTCATGCTTCCCGAATCATCGATCACAAACACGGTCTCCACCGACTTATAGTCACCGGCCTCCCATATATCTGTCAGAAAACTATTGATCGTATCGTTGAATTTCTTCCTGTTCAGAAGTATATAGGTGGAAAAATGAGTAACCGTAGTACTTGCAGTATTTCCCAGGACAACGGTATCCAGTTCTTCAAGCTCCTGCTCATCTTCATTGAAATAGTATATTACCGGATCGAATTGCGGATCAGCAAGAAGCGACTTATCAAATTCAAAACTGACAGTCGCCTTGTCGAAGGTTCCATCCACATGAAAATCATATGCCTCACCTATGTATCCCGGCATATCATCTGGAAAGAGCGTCGGATTATCATCTGCCTTCACAGAGAGTGTATTCAGCTGCTCCCCGTTTACTGTAAGCCTTGCTGTCGCTGTGACTTTTCCTTCAGCCTCTGCTGTCGCATCAAAACTATCGTTCCTGACCAGTGGGTCAAAGCCAAACCTGATCTCTGTTGCATCCTCTGCGCCATCACCATCGGTATCGGCCTTTAACGGATCTGTTCTATATGTATTAACTTCTTCTCCATCTTCCAGAGAATCATCGTCTGAATCAGGATCTATAGGTTTTGTCCCTCTTATCATCTCAACAGCATTTGTCAGTCCGTCAGAATCCGCGTCAGCGTCTCCGTCATCTGTCCCGTCTCCATCCGAATCGGTCAGTAAAGGATCTGTCATAGTAAGATTCAGCTCTGTATAGTCATCAATACCGTCAGAATCCGTATCAGCCTTATCTGGATCGGTAAGAAGCAGCTCTTCCGCCTGATCAGTCAGGCCATCACCGTCTGTATCTGTCTCATCATTCACGTCGTACCAGTCAGCGTAAAGAGTCATATCATAAGTCGGCTTCTCTGTATCGAAGTCAAAAAGCTCCTCGCCGTTCTTATCCTTACACCATCCAATGAATATACCATCATCACACTGCGGTATTTCTTCAGGCTCCGCAGCATACTCTCCTGCACTGACGCAGATGTCAGCCGGCACATCAGACGCCCCGTTTACCACCGGGTCAAAATGTATCGTTATCTCATCCTTCTTCCCCTGATCACCATAATGTGTCAGCTTATATCCCGTTGGTTCATCACTTTCACTGCCTCCGGTTCCATTAAAACCAAAAGACACAACCTTTCCAGAGCCAATGTCAGAATTATAACCGGCATTTTTTATTACATAGTGATCTCCTTCATGCGAAACTATCTGAGCATTCCAGATTTCTGTAATTTTTCTTCCGAAATCAAACTCAAGGCTCCAGTCCTCAATTGTAGAATCTGATCTGTCCTCAATCTCTATCTCTCCTGAGAATCCATCCTTCCAGTCAGTAAGAAGTCTGTATGATGCCCTAAAGCGCTCATCAGGGAGCTCACTGTTCCTGCTGATGAGTGTGATATTCTCCGGAAAACCGCGGAAAGCCTCTTCCCCGGTAAACCCGAAAGTCACAGTACTGCCAGGCACTATATCGGCATTGTGTCCTGCGTTTTTGATAACAGCCATTCCATCTTTTTCGCTCTCCAGCTGAGCGTTCCAGAGTGACACCTGACCGTTTACAACCGGAAGTCTAAGCCGCCAGTCCTCTACAGTCCTGTCTGATGTATTAGTCATAGATATCTCAGCGGTAAAACCCGTGGCCCACTTGTCAGAAACCTCATACCTGATGGAGTAGCCATCGCCGTCATAAGTCCTGGAAGATTTATCAGATACCTCATTCTCCTGATCGGCATTCTGCTCCGCAAATACATCACACGGCATAATTCCAGTGAAAGTAACAGAAAATAAAATGCAGAATAAGAGTATACTTCTCCCTATCCTTGTCATGCTATTATTGCCTTCGTTCATATGTCCCTCCAAAGATTTCGTTTTTATGTCATCAGTTAATAAATATTTAATAATTAATATAACATGACAGGAAGATGTCTGTCAACTTTTTTATTGTAGCTGGTTCTCGCAGGTTAAATGCCGTTACTATTCACGCGATTGTCGATACTGTTCTCGAGGGCTGCTGTTTTGTCTTCCCTGGCATTGTGAAAAGTACGATAAGCGCCAGAAGTATCGCTGAGATCATCGAGCCATTGTGCCAGTCGTAGGCATTGAAATAGCTTCCGATAAGACTTCCCATGATGTAAGTCGAATTGTAGAGCATATCGAGCACTACATAGTTCGTCATCGCCGGGAGGAAGACCATCGTGATCCCGCTCATGATACCAGGCATCGAGAGCGGAAGAACAACCGAAAAGAAAAGGCTTTTCCTGTCAGCTCCCAGATCCCTGCCCGCCTCTAAAAGAGATGTATCCATCTCATCAAAGACATTAAAGAGCGGCAGGATCATAAACGGCAGAAAGTCATATACCTGACCTGCTATCGTATTAAGAAACGGATAGTAAGCGAGGTTTCCCTCGATAAAATCAAGCATCTCCTTTAGCGCTGTAATCCTGAGCGTGAAATTTATCCACATCGGGACCACAGCCAGAAGGAGAAGAATCCTCTTTTTCTTAAAGCCGCTCCTCGCGAGCGCGTATGCTGTCGGATAAGCTATCAGAAGACACACAACTGTTGTCACGAGTGCCACAAACAGGCTGTAGACAAGAGTTGCTATCGTTCTTGAGCTCCTGAAAAATCCAATGAAATTTTCCAGGGTAAAATGACCGCTCCCGTTCGTAAACGCAAAGACAAAGACTACCGCCAGCGGAGCCATCACAAAGATCAGGAGAAAGACCACATATGGAATGCTTAATGCGCTTCTTTTAAATCTCATTCATAACACCTCCTACTCCCACGGGAACCTGTAGCATCTGACGTTCGTCCACATCCGGGAGATCCTGCGGTTTGCCTTATCAGAAAAACACTCCATTACAGCGCACCGCTTCAGAACATCCTCGGTCGGATACTGGGCGTAAAGCTGCCTTTCGAGCTGGTCAGGATCAGCCTTTATCACGCATTTTTTTCCGAACAGGTAGCTCAGGTCATAATTCACTGCATCATCCTCATCGGAACCATACGTGTAGTTCAGGTAATCCTCTATACTCTCGTCATCTCCGCCGGTGATGGAAGAGGTGTAGCCTATATAGTACATATTTCTGATCACGGAATCCGGTCGCGAGATGAAGTTGATAAAAGCCTCTGCGGCCTGCTTTTTATCAGCATCTCCGTTTATACCGTTCTTCATCATTACCCAGCCGTCGAACCAGAGATTCGAGCCCTCCTCCGGTACCGCGTAGTTAAGAGTACGTCCTGCCTCGTCGCCCTGATCCATAGAGAAAACAGCGTCACCTGACCATTGGAGGCTCGCGTCCGCTTTTCTCGTCACGAGGTCCTGCTTCGCAGAGTCCGTCTCCATAGAGTAGGCATTCTGTCTCATGTCAGTGATCACATCCTCCACCTGATCTACAGTCTTCTGAGACGTATCGTTTAAAAGCTTTGTGATATCCGCGCCCGGCAAAGCCAGCTCCTTTTCCTTCACTATCGCAAGCCCGGCAAAGTAGGTGTCCCTTATCGAATCCTTTATGGTGATCCGCTTGTAGTATTTTTTGTTCAGATAGATCTCAAAGCTCTTCGCGTCGTTTTTGTCTACTTTTTCCGGATCATAGACAGTACCAAGCGTACCCCACATATAGCAGGCAGCGTAGTCCGTAAGCGGTTCTCCACCCTCGCTCAGTTCTTTCATCCTTTGAAAAATATACGGTGAGACGCCCTTTGCATAGTAGTTGTAGATGCTGTCCTTCTCGTAAAAATCCTTTGAGAGCGGCTCGAGCTTTTTCTCGCGCATCAGCTTCATTATCATGTACTCTGACGGGCATACAAGGTCGAAGGTATTGCCTAGAGTCATCTGGTTGTACAGATCCTCATTGGTGCCATAGGTGGAATAGGGCACACGGACCTTTTTGCCGTACTTCTCCTGATACCATTTCTCGAAATCACTCACAAGAGAATCGACGCCTCTGATTTTTTCACCGTTTGACAGCTCTATCGTCTCGTCAGCGTCCCAGCCGCCCTCGTCTATATACTCCTCACTGTTCGCGATGCGGAGAGTCACGACATCGTCGTCTACCGGCGCTGCTGAATTATCAGCATGCCCGCAGCCAGTGACAAGAAGCGCGCAGATAGTTAAAGTCAACAGAACTTTTTTCATGCACTCTTCTCCTTTCCTCTGACGTTCGCAGCGATCACTACCGCTATCGCTATGAAAAATATGATCGCCGACAGCGCCCAGAGCGCTGTCTTTATTTCAGTCTGCGCACCCTTTGTGGCATTTACCGTATAGGTGCTTATCGTATCAAAGACAGCCGGCTTCGTGTACGTCGTAACGAAGTAGTCATCCATCGAAAGAGTTACCGCTGTAAAAAATCCCGAGCCAATAGACGGAGCAAGCTGTCTTAACAGTACCCGGAATACTGCCTGTGCCGGTGTGCAGTAGAGGTCGAGAGCGGCCTCGTAGATGTGGTGGTCCATCTGCGACAGGGCCGGCATCACCTGCAGGTAGACAAACGGCGTACAGAGTGCCATCTGCCCCGCCACAAGAGGGATATAGGTGTCCTTGTCTATTCCCAGCACGACTACAAGGAGGATGCAGACAGAAAAACCGGTCACTACATCCGCGTTCACTACAGGAACCTGATTCATGGCCTCGATGATAGTCCTGTTTTTCCCTTTGCTGTAATAAGCGCCTATGGCTCCAAAAGTGCCCAGGATGGTAGACAACACTCCGACTACCAGGGCCAGCACGATTGTGCCGATTATCATCTCCCGGAGCTCAGGAGTCGCAAAAAGCGTGCGGTAATTTTTTAAGGAAAAGCTGCTTTTCTGTCCTATCATACCAGCATTCGTAAAGCTGTAAAACGCCAGGATCGCGACAGGCAGATACAGAAAAGCATAGACGATGACCAGCCATACCACTGGAATTATTCTGCGTTTTTTTCTCATGACAGCTCCTTGAATCTGAATTTTTCGTGTGGCACCACTACACTGACACGGTCTCCCATGTTCCAGAGCCAGTCATCGTCAGCGTAATACTCCTCATCATTGTCTCCGCGGACGATATAGGTGTAGTGGTCACCGATGTACATGATTGCATCTATAAATCCAGTGACGAAGCCTGCCTCCGGATCATCCGAGAGGTCTGCGTCTGACGGCTCGAATGACACGGTAAGCTTTGTTCCAGCTGGCTTGTCCTTCATGAACTCTGCCTCAGGCGCAAGTGTGAAATACGTAAAATCAACGCTTCCATCCTCGTTTGCCACACCCTCGAACACATTCATATCCATATCGTGAGGCATTAAATGAATGTACTCACGCGGGAAATCTATCCCAATGGTACTTCCGGTCTCAACCTTATTTTTGCCATGGACCGTGACCTCGTACCTGCCGAACTCGGCTGTGATCTCATGGTGGGAGCCCTTGTAAATATCTCCTGTGACCACCGCGTTTATGGTGCCCTCTCCTGCCAGAGTGATAGAGACATTCTCAGGTCTTATCATTGCCTCGATCCTGGTCCCCGCAGCTAAATCCGTATTTGTCTCAAAGGTCTTTCCCGCAAACCTGGCTCTTCCCTTATCTGTTACGACTCCGTTAAAAATATTGCTGACTCCGATAAAATCCGCTACAAAGATATTCGAAGGGTGGTCGTAAATCTCCTCCGGTATTCCCTCCTGCTGTATAACACCGTTTGCCATCACGACAATCCTGTCGGACAGGTTCATTGCCTCTTCCTGGTCATGGGTTACGTAGATAAATGTCATACCGAGATTATCGTGCATGTTTCTGATCTCAGCCTGCATCTCAAGGCGCATCTTGTGATCGAGGGCGGATAACGGCTCATCTAGAAGCAGGATCTCCGGCTCATTTACTATGGCTCTGGCTACTGCTACACGCTGCTGCTGTCCGCCTGAAAGCGAATCTACCCTTCTCTTTTCAAAGCCCTCGAGGTCAACAACTGTCAGCGCATGCTTTACCTTCTGCCTGATCAGCTCCTTATCCATTTTCCGCTGCCTGAGGCCGAAGGCGATATTGTCATAGATATTTAAAAAAGGAAAAAGCGCATACTTCTGAAAGACTGTATTTATAGGGCGCTTATCCGGCGGCAGCTGTCCTATGTCCTGTCCATGCAGAAGAATCTCTCCAGAGTTCGGCAGGTCAAAGCCGCCTATCATGCGAAGAAGCGTTGTCTTTCCACAGCCTGAAGGACCGAGAAGCGTGATAAGCTCGCCCTTCTTTACCGTGAGGTTCAGGTCTTCGATTACGTTGATCCCTTCTTCGTAGCTTTTAGTGATATGGTTTAATTCCAGGATATTTTCCATTTTTACAACTCCGGTTTTATTTTAAAAAAGAGGCCGCAAGCACTTCCTTCGTGCCTGCAGCCTCTGTGATGCCAAGTAAGTATCTATAAACTATTAAACTAACTCAAGAACTACCTCGAGAGCACCGTCACCCTTACGCTGTCCGATCTTTATGATACGTGTGAAACCACCGTTTCTTCCAGCATACTTTGGAGCGATCTCATCGAAAAGCTTCTGTGAAAGGTCAATCTTCTTTGTTTCAGACTTCTTCTTTCCGCTCTCTGTTACATCATAGAGAACTGAAAGGATCTGACGACGAGCGTGAAGACGTGAAGGCTGATCCTTCTTGATCTTCTTCTCCTCAGTAACATACTCTGTTACCTTCTTACCGTCCTTTACAG
>JBJELA010000287.1:0-1729 GCA_051878915.1 Candidatus Weimeria sp. | reverse complement strand
CACAGCATCAGATACAGAAGCCATCGTATCCTAGAGTCCCTGCATTTTTACAGAGAGATCAGATACGAGCTCGTTTCCCTTGTGGACGCTCTCCGCGTTTTCCTCTGAAAGCGACTTAAGGTCACCGGCTATGTCATTCATACCGGAGATCTTCTCAGTGCTCTCCTTGACCTTTGACTTGATATCTACAGTTCCGTCAGCGACTGACTGTGTAGTTTTGGCGACATCCTCTCCGGCGATCCTGATCTGGGATGAGATATTGTTTGTCACTGAAATACTGTCTTTTATTTTTACAGAGGTTTCCTTTAATACCTCAAGTGAGTTCCCGATCTCACCGAGAAGTCCCTGAGCCCTCTCAGACTGCTGCCTTGCGGCATTCCCCGATTTCTGGATCGAATCGTAGGACTCCCTGTTAAGCCTTGAGAGCGATATAAAGACAAAGCAGCCGCTGATCACGTAGACTATGCAGATAACCATAGTATCGACGGTCCAGGTCTCTGAGAGCTTTTTCTGGTAGAGATTGAAAAATACCACGAAGCAGACCACACTTATGACTGACTGGATTATTATCGGCCTGATATCCTCATAGATGACTATCAGGAACATCAGCAAAAAGAAGATCAGGTAATTCGCGGTGCATGGGATAAACTGCATCAGGACTATCGAGAACGCCGAGAGCACGGCGACCATCAGATACATCATTACGACAGGCTTTATTTTTTTAACCAGCAGAAGAAGTATTCCGCTGATCACGGCACCGCCGATCACAAACGGGAGCACCTGGCCCCAGCTTACGAAAATACCGTTCACAATCCCTCTCAACGCAATGCAGAGAAACAAAGTAATTATAAGGATTCGGCTCTTCCTTCTGAGAGTCTCTTCATATGTCATCTCATTTCCTCCTTATTTTCTATCTGGTCCTTCATAAATGTAACTATTGCATCTGTTGTTTTGTACTGCTGTCTGTCTGTCCAGATCACCTCCGGATACCGCCGGAACCAGGTCAGCTGCCTCTTGGCAAAATGCCTTGTATCCTGCTTTATTTTTTCAACTGCCTGATCAAGAGTGCATTCTCCTCTGAAAAATGAGAACAGCTCTCTGTAGCCTATGGCCTTCGAGGCGGTGCACTCCTTATCGCCTGTGAGTCTGTAGATTTTCATTGCCTCGTCCAGGAATCCGTCATCCATCATCCGCTCGACTCTCCTGTCTATCCTGTCATAGAGCTTCTGCCTGTCATCTGTCAGCACGAAAAAATACAGCTCAAACGGAGACCTGCGCTTACGTTCAATGGCATTGTGCTCCGAGATCTTCTGGCCGTGATTCTTATAGTACTCCATCGCCCTGATGACACGCTTCACATTGCCGGGAGGAATGGCAGCCGCGCTCTCCGGATCCACCGAAGAAAGCCTGTCATGAAGAGCCTGCGCCCCGTTTTCCCGGGCAAAGTCGTAAAGCTTTTTCCTGTACTCAGGATCGGCCTGCTCTTCTCCGAAATCTATGTCATAGGCGAGTGCCTGGATGTAAAATCCTGTCCCTCCGCAGAGGATCGGGATCCTGTGATCTGCGTATATCTGCTTCAGCGCGTCCCGCGCCATGGATACGAATTCAGTCACATCGTAGTTCTGATCCGGTTCAAGGATGTCGATGCCGTAATGCTTTATTCCCTGCATTTGTGCATCGGTGATCTTTGCGGTGCCTATATCCATTCCGCGGTAAACCTGCATCGAAT
>JBJELA010000286.1:0-8164 GCA_051878915.1 Candidatus Weimeria sp. | reverse complement strand
CATAAACGAGGCTGTAGAGCTGGCAAAGAAATACGGCACAGAGAAATCCGGCTCATTTGTCAATGGTGTTTTAAGCCGGATCATCAAGGCTTTAGGCATCGATCAGCCTGATCCTGTGCCAGCTGAAGAAAAACCAAATGAATAAACGTATATATACCGTTTCAGTGATCAACCATTATGTGGCCGGACTTCTGGAGGACGATATGCTGCTCCGCAGTGTCTCGGTCACTGGTGAGGTGTCAAATCTCACCTATCACTCGAGCGGTCATATTTATTTTACACTAAAAGATGATAAGGCAGCTATCAAGGCTGTTATGTTCCGGACATACAGGTATAATGGACTGAAGTTCCAGATGAAGGCCGGGGATAAGGTCGTGGTCACCGGAAGCATAGGCGTCTATGAGAAGGGCGGCATGTATCAGCTCTATGCGGAGCGGATAGAGCCCGCCGGTGAGGGAGAGCTCGCCGCGAAGGTCGAAGCTCTCAAAAAAGAACTCCGCGACATGGGAATGTTTGACGCCGCATATAAGAAGCCGGTCCCGAAGTACTGCTTTAAGATCGGTGTGGTTACCGCTCCTACAGGCGCTGTGATCCACGATATCATGCAGGTCTCTGAGAGAAGAAATCCTCATGTACAGATACTTTTAGCGCCGGCTTCAGTTCAGGGTGAGAGCGCGGCTGATTCAGTTGCCCGGGCTCTGGCGAGACTTGATCAGATGAACTGTGATGTGATAATCTGTGGCAGGGGCGGAGGTTCGTTGGAGGATCTGATGGCTTTTAACACCGAAACAGTGGCAAGAGCCATTTTTTCATGTAATACCCCGGTGATCTCAGCAGTAGGCCACGAGACCGATACGACAATCGCCGATTATGTGGCTGACCTGCGTGCTCCGACACCGTCAGCGGCCGCGGAACTCGCGGTTTTCTCCTACGAGGAATTTTTATACGACATCAGAAAAAAACAGCAGCAGCTTGACAACGCCCTTCACGGCAAGGCTTTATCCGCAAAGAACAGGCTGCTGTCACTGCAGAAGAGGATTATCGTCGCGTCTCCGAAGGAGAGAGCAAACCGGGCGATGATGGATATCATGAAGCTCTCTGAGAGGATGCGAGAGTCCTTTGACTCAAAAAGCCGGGAAGCGTCAGATGCCATGAGCCGGTACGAGCAGGTTATGAAAAGGGCTTTTGATGTAAAAATAAATGCGGACCAGAACAGACTCGCGCTTATGGCTCCAAGGCTTTCAGGCGAAATGGCAAAAAAGCTTTCTGACGCAAAGCACACGCTCTCGCTGTCCGCGCAGAGGCTTGAACTCTCAAACCCAGTGAAAAAGATTGCAGCAGGCTTTGCCTATGTAAGCAGTGAGAGCGGAAGAGTTACGAGTGTTACGCAGATAAAAAAAGACGATATTTTTTCAGTGAGACTTAAGGACGGCACTATAGAAGCCCAGGCCAGGAAGGTAGAGCAGAATGGATGAGAAAAAAGAACTGACTATTGAAGAATCATTATCAAAGCTTGATCAGATAGCGGCACAGATGGAGTCTCCTGAAGTGTCCTTAGAGGATTCATTCGGACTCTATGAGCAGGGAATGAAGCTCATCAGGTCGGCGACCAGGCGGATAGAGGACGTTCAGCGTAAGGTAGAAAAGCTCGAGGCTGACGGCTCTGTAAGCGATTTTGAAGATACTGCGGCTGATGGTTCTGTAAATTATCATGGAGATGTTTCGTCTGACGATCCGTCAGGCGATTGGGATGGAGGTTCAGATGTCTTACCTTTCGAATAAAAAAGAAGAAGCGGACAGCATAGTTCTTTCATTTCTGCCTGAAGAGAGCGGTTATGACAGGACTCTTCTGAAGGCCATGAACTACAGCGTGAGAGCAGGCGGCAAGAGACTGAGGCCGGTTCTTCTGCTCTCTTTCGCGAGGATGTATGGCGCGGACAAGGCATGCGCTGCCCCGTTTATGGCAGCAATTGAGTTTATCCATACCTACTCGCTGGTACATGACGATCTGCCGGCTATGGATAACGACATGCTCCGCCGCGGAAATCCTACGACTCACGCGGCCTTTGGCGAGGCGATGGGAATCCTCGCAGGCGACGGACTCTTAAGCGAGGCCTTCACCATCATTTCCCATCAGGTTTTAAAACAGACAGCGCTCGACCAGATCAAAGGAATCCGTGCCGCGAAGGCTTTTCAGATAATTGCTGAAAAAGCCGGAATAAATGGCATGGCAGGCGGTCAGAGCCTCGATGTCGAAAGCGATAAGGACAAGCGCGATGTGACTGAGGACGAGCTGGAATACATCTATGAGAACAAGACTTCAGCGCTGCTCGAGGCTGCTATGATGGCGGGAGCCGCGCTTGGAGGAGCGGATGAGAATGAGCTGGAGCTTATCAGAAAAGCCGGCTCCGCGCTGGGAAAGGCTTTCCAGATAAGAGATGATATCTTAGACATCACAGGTGATGAAAAGACTCTTGGAAAGTCAGTAGGGCAGGACGAGAAAAATCAGAAGAGCACCTATGCTTCCATCCACGGAATCGAGGAGAGTGAGAAGACCGTAAAAAGCCTTACGGACGAGGCCTGTGGATATATAACGCGGCTTACCGGCGTAAAGGATGAGAAGGAGAGAGATGGAGTGCTTGAGCTGTTTGGCTCACTAACAGAGAGAAATAATTAATGGTTTTAGAAAAAATAAACGAACCAGATGATATAAAAAAACTGTCTCCGGAGGAGCTTCCGCTTCTGGCGAGGGAGTTAAGGCAGTTCATAGTAAAAAATGTCTCGGAGACAGGAGGACACCTGGCCAGTAACCTTGGAGACATTGAGCTTACGATCGCTCTCCACCGTGTCCTTGATTTTCCGGAGGACAAGCTGATCTGGGATGTCGGGCACCAGTCCTACGCTCACAAGATTCTTACAGGCAGGAAAGACCAGTTTTCTACTCTCAGGAAGAAGGACGGCATCACAGGGTTCTCGAATCCCAGGGAAAGTGACTGTGACGCGTTCATTTCCGGACACAGTTCGACCTCTATCTCGGTGGCTCTGGGATTTGCGAAGGCAAGAGAACTGACGGGGCAGAGTGAGAATATCGTGGCAGTCATAGGAGACGGAGCCATGACAGGCGGCCTGGCCTACGAGGGCCTGAATAACGCTTCAACACTTAAATCAAATTTAACTATAATCCTGAATGATAATCAGATGTCGATCTCCCCGAATGTCGGCGGCATGAGCGAGCACCTGGCAAAAATGCGCACGAGTGAGCAGTACACAGGACTTAAGTCCGGTATGGAGGACTATCTCCACAAGGTTCCGGGCGGTGAGGCCATGATACAGTTTCTGCGCCATGCCAAGAATGGAATCAAGCAGCTGGTCGTTCCGGGAATGATTTTCGAGAATCTGGGCATTATGTACTTGGGCCCGGTGGATGGCCATGATATAGAGGCGATGACGCGGATTATCGGAAGGGCGCTTAAGTATCAGGGACCGGTGCTCATCCATGTGCTGACCAAGAAGGGCAGGGGCTATCGCCCGGCAGAGAGGCACCCGGCGTATTTCCACGGCGTAGGTCCGTTTGATATAAAGACCGGAAAACAGAAGTCACAGAATGAGTACCCGACTTATACTGAAGTATTCTCGAATGCTCTCGTCCGCAACGCCATGAAAAATGAACGCGTCGCTGCTGTCACTGCCGCGATGGCGCTTGGCTGCGGACTTGTCGAGTTCAAGAGGCTCTTCCCTGAGAGATTTTTTGATGTGGGGATCGCGGAGGCTCACGCTGTCACTTTTTCGTCAGCACTTGCTGAAGGCGGAATGATCCCTGTATTTTCAGTTTACTCATCCTTTCTGCAGAGAGGGTTTGATGAGCTGATCCACGATGTGGCGATAGAGGGAAGTCATGTGATCTTCGCTGTTGACAGGGCAGGAATAGTTGGAAGGGACGGCATTACTCACCAGGGTATTTTTGATATATCCTATCTGACTATGATCCCCGGAATGACAGTTATGGCTCCAAAGGATGCTGCGGAGCTTTCGGAGATGCTTGACTTCGCGATTGATAAAATGGACTCCCCGGTAGCTATCCGCTATCCGAGAGGTGAGGCCTGCATTATGGAGTCCGGGCACAGAAACCCGATCGAGCTGGGGAAGTGTGAGATCTTAAGCAAACCGGATGGCGCAAGAGTGCTGCTTTTCGCAATCGGAAGCATGGTTAAGAGAGCGGAGGATGCCGCGCAGATACTTAAAAGAATTGATATATCTGCGAGCGTTGTAAACGCCAGATTTGCCTCTCCAATAGATAAAGATTATTTAACTAATGTGGCGAAGGATTACGATGTCATAGTCTCCCTTGAGGAAAATGTCCGCTCAGGAGGCTTCGGCGAGCATGTGCTTTCAATCCTTGCAGACGCCGGATTCAGCGGTGATTTTATCAATATTTCTATACCTGATGAATTCGTTCCTCAGGGTAGTGTCGAGGAGCTCTGCTGTGACGAGGGACTGGACGCTGATTCCATCGCGAAGCGGATTGAGGAGACACTTGGCATAAAGGAGGATTCAGATGAAAAAAAGGCTTGACGTCCTCCTGGTAGAAAAGGGACTTGCCCCATCCAGGGAAAAGGCAAAGGCCTATATCATGGAGGGAAAGGTCTTCGTGGAAAACCAGCGCGAGGATAAGCCTGGCACAAACTTTGATGAGAACAGTCACATCGAGCTGCATGGAAAAAAACTCGCCTACGTAAGCCGCGGTGGCCTGAAGCTCGAGAAAGCGTTAAAGACATTTCCGGTGGATCTGGACGGCGCTGTCTGCATGGACATCGGAGCTTCGACAGGAGGCTTTACCGACTGCATGCTTCAGAACGGCGCGGCAAAGGTCTTCAGTGTAGACGTGGGTTACGGACAGTTCGACTGGAGCCTTCGGCAGGATCCTAGAGTCGTCCTTATGGAGAAGACCAACGTCAGATACTTAAAGCCTGAGGATATCGGAGAGCCTTTAGACTTCGCTTCGTGCGACGTATCATTTATCTCACTGTCAAAAATCTTGCCGGCTGTTTTTCCGATACTGAAGGAAAACGGTTCGATGATCTGCCTTATTAAGCCGCAGTTCGAGGCAGGCAGGGACAATGTCGGAAAGCGTGGAGTGGTCAGGAATCCGAAGGTCCACAGAGAGGTTATTGCAGAGGTGTTTGATTTTACGCAGGCACTTGGATTTACAGTAAAAGGCCTCACTTTTTCACCGATAAAGGGACCGAACGGGAATATCGAGTATCTGATGTATATCGTAAAAAATGGCGGAGAGCCGGAACAGACAGACATAGCGGCCGTTGTGGCAGAAGCGCATGAGGCACTTGACAGGCGATGAAGAATTTTTTTATTCTTACAAAGGAAGATTCAGAGAGTACGAGAAATTTTATTTCTACGGTAACTGAGTTTATCAGAGAAAATGGCGGCGACGCGTGCACCGGAACCCTGCTTAAAAAAGCGTCTCTGGAGGCGCTTAAGGTCCCTGAGAATACCGACTGCATTCTCACGATCGGCGGCGACGGCACGATGATAAGGGCCGCCATGAGAACAATCAGCGCAAAGGTCCCGATTTTAGGCCTTAACAAAGGACACATAGGCTATCTCTGCGACCTCGATGATTCGAATTATAAGGACGCTCTTCTCAGGCTTTTTGACAATGATTACGAGGTTGAGGAAAGAATGCTGCTTTCCGGCAGGGTTTTATCAGCGGACGGAACTCCTAAGAGTGAATTCAAGCACGCCCTGAATGATATCGTGCTTACATCACGGAACGGGCTTCAGGTCGTGCATTTAAACATCGATGTAAATGGTGAGCGGCTATCGTCTTTTAACGGAGATGGTGTTATCTTTGCGACGCCGACCGGATCTACGGCCTATAATCTCTCGGCAGGAGGCCCTATCGTGGAGCCGAAGACCAACCTGATCCTGATGTCGCCGCTCAACGCTCATCTGGTCGGACAGCGGAGCATTGTGCTCGACGCGTCCGCGAAGATCCGCGCGACAGTTACAAGGAGAAATCAGGAGGAGCTCAGCTCTGCGGTGGCATTTGATGGCAGCATCTCCATCGGGCTGGAAGACGGGGACAGTGTTGAGATCGTGCGCTCGAACGAGACAGTCCGTTTCGTAAGGCTGGCGCAGATAAACTTCTTGGACCGCATCCGTGAGAAGCTTCAGGCTGACTGAGGATCGGTCATTGCGTCCTGCGCAGGGAGGATTTCTTTGAAAAATAAAAGACAGCAGAAAATACTTGAACTTATTGTCAGATACGAGATCGGAACTCAGGAAGAGCTGATGGAAAGGCTCAGGGAAGTCGGGTTTGATGTGACTCAGGCGACGGTTTCAAGAGATATCCGTGAGATGAAGCTGACAAAGATCGAGACTCACGGTAAGCTGCACTATGTAGCTCTGCGCGAGAGCGATGAGGACATAAAGGAAAAGTATGAGCGCGTCTTCCGTGACGGATTTATCTCGATGGACAACGCGGTAAACATCCTCGTGATAAAGACTGTTTCGGGAATGGCGATGGCGGTTGCGGCAGCCCTCGACTCGATGTGCTTTAACGAGATAGTTGGCACTATAGCCGGTGACGATACAATAATGTGTGCTGTACGAAGCCTTGACGATGTCGTAAATCTTATGGGAAAACTAAGAACAATTATCGACAGGGACTGAGCTCTGGATCTTATCCGGCGGATTAAAAAAATGACCTTTGAATCCGCTTGCAAAACAGAATTCCGTAGTGCATAATAAAAAACAGACGCTAAAGGGATGATACATCTGATCAGGAAAAGGGGGTATCTATGCTATACAGCTTAAGAGTAGAAAATCTCGCTCTGATAGAAAAAGAGGAGATAGAATTCACAGAGGGACTTAACGTGCTCACAGGTGAGACTGGCGCCGGAAAGTCCATTATTCTCGGCGCGTTAAGCCTCGCGCTTGGCGGAAAGGCTGATAAGGGAATGGTCCGCGATACAGGGCGTGATGCCTATGTCGAGGCCATTTTTTCGCTGGACGAAACCGAGGAGAAGAGGCTTAGAGAGGCTGACTTTGAACCTGAAGACGGGCAGCTTATTTTTTCAAGAAAAATAAAAGAAGGCAAGAGCCAGGCAAGGCTTAACGGTGAGACTGTTCCGGCGGCCCGCCTCAGAAAAGCCGGAGACCTGCTCCTCGACATCTATGGTCAGAACGAGCACCAGTCGCTCTCCGATCCGAAGAAGCATCTGCGCCTTCTTGACGAATTCGTAAAAAAGGATTTATCTCCTGTGCTTGATGAGCTTGCGCCTGTATATAAGGAGTATGTCTCGATCAGAAAAAGCATCGAGGAGGCGGATATAGATGAGGCGCAGCAGAAGCGTGACATCTCATATTACAGCCACGTCTCGGAGGAGATCGAGGAGGCGGCGTTAAAGCCGGGAGAGGACGAGGAGCTTGAGGCCGCCTATAAAAAGATGGCAGGTTCAGAGAAGGTCGCGAAGAATCTCTCAGAGGTTCAGAACCTGCTGTTTGAGGGCGAAGACGTACTTTCAAGGATTGGAGAATCCCAGAGAAGCCTCGCGTCTATCGCGGACTATGATGAGTCGGTGGAAGACCTTGGCAGGACGCTTTCAGACGCGTATGACATCCTCGAGAATTTTTCACATGAATTGGTGTCGACTGCTGAGAACCTGACCTTTGATCCGGCAGAGTTTGACCAGGTCACGAGAAGACTTGACCTGATAAACGACTTAAAGCAGAAGTACGGGAACACAATAGAGGATATCTACAGGTCAAAGGATGAGGCTGACGAAAAATTAGAGCAGCTCAACGATCACGAGAACTATGTGGCAGGCCTTAAAAAGAAGCTCGCAGATACTTCAGAGAAATTGAATAAACTCTGCGAAAAGGCCGAAGATATCAGAAAAAATGGCGCAAAGGTTCTCTCTGAAAAAGTGAAAGAATCATTAAAAAACCTGAACTTTCTGAAAGCGGATTTTGAGGTGGAGATTACAAGGACCTCCTATTCACTTTCCGGATTTAATGACGGCCAGTTCCTGATTTCGACAAACCCTGGTGAGCCGATGAAGCCTCTCTCACAGGTGGCATCCGGTGGTGAGATGAGCCGTATCATGCTCGCGTTAAAGACAGTGCTCGCCTCGGCTGATGATAT
>JBJELA010000285.1:0-1733 GCA_051878915.1 Candidatus Weimeria sp. | reverse complement strand
AGTCAGTGCATCTGCCTATTGCACAGAAGATACCGCGCGGCTTATGCTTTCTGGCCGTGTATCTGTGAACCATGACTCCGGCTGCATGCAGAGCGGCAGCGATGGATTCACCTTCGAATCCACACATGTCTTTGCCATCCAGCGTAAAGTGTACCTTTTTCCTTTTGTCGTATTCTCCCAGAATAGGATGTTCATCAATTCTCATACATTGCTGCCTCACTTTCCACATGACTTTCATTTGCGCAAATTTCTTTGTTTTTCTGTTGACAAATAGAGAATATCATGTATTATATATTTTGTAAAATTGAAAGAAATGATAATTCTATTCATTATTTTTGAAGGAGCCAGCGATGGAATTAAGAAATGTGATCACCTTTCTCCGGATAGTCGAACTGAAGCAGTTTTCAAAGGCAGCCGACGAGCTGGGTTATGCCCAGTCTACTGTGACCGCTCAGATCCATCAGCTCGAGAACGAGCTCGGGCATCCGCTTTTTGACCGGATGAATAACCAGATAGCGCTTACGGAATTCGGAAATTCGTTTCTGCCGCTTGCGAGGAAGATGTATAATACCTCGCTTGAGATGAAGGCTCTTGGATCGAGCCCGTCTGAGATAGTCGGGAAAATCAGGATAGGGATAGTAGAGTCTGTATTTTACTCGGATTTTTTATATAATCTGCCAAAATTCGTAAAAAAATATCCAAAGGTGTCGCTGGAATTTTCCACCGGTTCCACTCTTGATGTCCAGGAAATGCTTCTCAGGAATGAAGTCGATATGATAGTGTGTATAAAGCCGTCTATTCCTGATCCGAAGCTCGTAATAGATTTTTCAAAGTCCAGTAATGTCATCTTTGTAACGAATGCCAGGAATGAGCTGGACAGCAGCAGGCTGTACAGTCTGGAGGAGATATCGAAGCAGAGGCTGATCCTGACGGAGCCAGACAGCATATATCACAGGCAGCTTATGAATATGTTTACGGCAGCAGGCATAGACACGAATGCAGACCAGAGAATCTTTCTCCAGAGTACACATGCCATAATAGAGATGCTGAAGCAGATAGGAGGAGTCAGCTTCCTGCCTGAATATGCGGTGCAGTCCCGGATCATGAAGGGAACACTCAGGCCTTTAAAGGTAAATGTCCCGGATTCCACGATCAGGGTGATCACTGGATATCATAAGGATAAATGGATACCGTCGTATATGAACGATCTTCTGGAGATTATCAGGACACAAAGGTGGCTGTAGATATTTTTTCAGGAAAAAAAGCGGCACCGCAGAATAATCTGCGGTACCGCCGGAACTGTGCTTGGACAGTGATGCGCTATTTTGTCTCCAGAGCCTTAAGACCGGTGTCTCCGGTGCTTATCCGGATTACTTCCTTTACATCATAGATGAAGATCTTTCCGTCTCCTATGGTTCCGGTGTAGAGTTCCCGTTTAGCAATGTCCACGACCTGCTGCGCTTTGGATGAAGGCACGATTATCTCCACCTTTGTCTTCGGCAGCAGATCCACTTCTATCTGTGTTCCTCTGTAATACTCCACACGGCCGCCCTGAAGTCCGCATCCATCGGCATGGATCACTGTCATTCCGGCGATTCCTACGCCGCGGAGCGCGTCCTTCAGCATCGAAAATCTCTCTGGCGGGCACATGATAACTATTTTGCTGATCTCTGATCCGGCCATTCTGATCACCTCTTTCTAATGATTTATCCCTTAAGGTTGTAGTAAGGATA
>JBJELA010000284.1:0-1739 GCA_051878915.1 Candidatus Weimeria sp. | reverse complement strand
ACAAGAGAATGTTTTTATCATATATACATATTGATTGAGGTGTAAGATGAGAAAATCAGTTCAGCCTGAGTACTATCAGGCAACAGTTACCTGCAACTGCGGAAATACATTCGTTACAGGTTCTACAAAAGAGTCAATCCACGTCGAAATCTGCTCAAAGTGCCATCCTTTCTATACTGGCCAGCAGAAGGCTAACAAAGCCCGTGGCCGTATCGAGAAGTTCAATAAGAAGTACGGAATTGACGCTAAATAAATCATTTGCGAAGGCCGGGGTTCTAAAACCCCGGCCTTTTTTTGTAAGGGGTATTTTATGGCATTCAGCGGAATAGGCGGACAGGCTGTTATGGAGGGTGTCGAGATGCTGAACGGTCCTAAAGGGGCAGTTGCAGTCAGACTTCCGGATGGCAGCGTACACACAGATACCTGGGATATAAAACCGGAGCCAGAGTGGGTTAAGCATTTCCCGATAGTAAGAGGGGTGTATTCATTTTTTCATTCTCTTATAGTTGGGATTTCTTCCCTCTATAAATCGGCGTCCTACTTCGAGGACGAGGAGGAGAAGAAGGCGGCTGAGGAGCATCCTGCAAAGGAGAAGGCAGAGATGGGCTTTTCACTTGTCGTTTCCTTTGTGCTGGCTCTTGTGATATTTCTTTATCTGCCTATGTTTTTGTCAGGCTTTATCAGCCACTTTACGGACGCTTCCTGGGCGCCGGTGCTTTTTGAAGGAATACTCAGGATTATTATTTTCCTTCTGTACATTTATCTGATCGGTCTTACCGCGGATATCAGGCGGACCTTCATGTACCACGGCGCGGAGCACAAATGCATAAACTGCATCGAGCATGACCTGCCGCTTACTGTAGAAAATGTCCGCAGGTCAAGCCGCTATCACAAGAGATGCGGGACGAGCTTTATTTTTATCGTGTTTATTATCAGCGTGTTTCTCTTTATGTTCATACGCACTGACAATGCCGGACTTAAGCTCTTATACAGGCTGCTTCTGATGCCTGTTATTGCTGGTATCTCATATGAATTCCTGCGTTGGGGCGGCCTGAAGGACAACTGGTTTGTAAACGCGCTCGCCGCTCCGGGCCTCTGGGTTCAGCGTCTGACTACAAAGGAGCCGGACGATTCGATGATCGAGGTCGGGATTGCCTCAGTTCGCGCCGTCTTCGATCCGGAGAAGTTTCTTAAGGACCACAAGCTGCAGCAGTAATCAGCTCTTTGGATGGAGGCTGCCTGGAAATGGCGGATATCCGGGGATGCGGGCTGTATAAACAGCTGTTGGATTGAATTAATATATGACATACCAGGAATCACTGAAAAAATGCATAGATGAACTGAGCTCTGCCGGAGTGCCGGATCCGGAGTCAGACGCGAGGCTTCTTTTAGAGGAGGTGTCTGGAAAGGATTATAGTCACCTGCTGATGGATATGCGGGAGGAGATACCGCAGAGTGTAGCAGAGAAGCTTCTGGATTTCACTTCTCTCCGGAAGAAAAGAATTCCGCTTCAGCAGATCATAGGCTATACCGAGTTCATGGGACTGAAGTTCTATGTGACAAGCGATGTGCTCTGCCCGAGGCAGGACACTGAGGTGCTGGTGGAGCAGGTCCTTAAAAAAATAAAAGCAGGCGAGAAGATCCTCGACCTCTGCACCGGGAGCGGGTGCATAGCGATAAGCATTGCGAAGCTGTCGGAGGCAGATACTTTGGCAGCAGGCTTATCCATGAAGGCTGCT
>JBJELA010000283.1:0-1743 GCA_051878915.1 Candidatus Weimeria sp. | reverse complement strand
TATGATGATTACGATGACTTTGACTTTTTCCTTTTCGACAGACTTTGCTATGCGCGTGAGAGGATGCTAGGCCTCGCGTCAGGCGATCTGCCTCTCCAGGAAAAAATTGACCTGATCGCGTCATACGCCTTCAGACTCCAGGGGCTTTTCGACAACGGCGATATCACAGATATGGATCAGATTTCATGCACCGAGGCTCTTCCGCAGCGGGACGGGCGAAGGAGCGGCTTTGCTTTTTCCTATGGATATATGTGTGAGAGCCTTGGCCTTCTTGACAGCCTCGAGATACTTGAGCCATCTTGGTCTGACACCCTTCGCGCAACTACTGAATACTGGAGGGCGCATAAAGCTTCCTCCGCCGAGTGGCAGCATGCCATGTACCCGGACCACGCCGTTTCCTTTATCTGTGAAAAAATGCTCGAGTCCCTGCTGTTTACCTATTTCTGCGGAAGCATCTACGACGGCCAGATCTATGCCAGAGCAATGATCGCGGTTATGACTGTCCGCTGGATCATGATGATAAGCGATGCCTCTTCGCTTACCCCTGAAGAGACTGTTTACCTCTTCTCGCGTGAGGTCGAGCACTCAGATCTGAACCTGAACTCTCTGATATCATGGTTTGAGGAAGAGCTTGACTGAAGGAAGTGGATAATATGATTCAGGCCTGGTTCTCAGATCCGCACGATCTTAGTGGCTGTTTTTTCGGTAAATGTGCTGTCATGCTCCACAAAGCAGATCGTAGCGCTGCTTTCTGCCAGTAGCTCCTCCAGCTGTATCCTCGTGAACACATCTATATAATTTAACGGCTCGTCCCAGACATACAGATGCGCCTTCTCGCAGAGGCTTGCCGCCAACATTACCTTTTTCTTCTGACCCTCGCTGTAGTCTGACATATCGGCGGCAAACCTGCTCCTGTCAAAATCCATCTTTCGAAGCACCGCCAGAAAAATACTCTCGTCTATGCCCTTTTTTTCCGCAAAGTCCGAAAGGCTTCCGTGAAGAGATGAGGTATCCTGCGGAACATACGATATCGTAATGCCGCTGCCCCTTATGATCTGGCCGGTATGCTTTATATCTTCTCCGCAGATGAGCTTTAAGATGCTTGATTTACCAGATCCGTTTTTCCCGGTTACTGCTATCCGCTCTCCCTGATTGATACTGAAGTTCACCGTATCAGTCACCTTCTTATCACCGTAAAAAAGTGAGATATCCTTTAATTCAATAAGTCTGTCGCTTCGGTACGTCAGCGGGAAAATCGAAAGCTTCTCCTCTGACTCAACATTCTTGAGCAGCTTTGATTTTTCCTCGATAGCCGCGTTCTGTCTCGCTTCGATGCTTTTTGAACGTTTCATCATTTTCGCTGACTTATGGCCCACATAGCCCTTGTCGATCTTAGAGCCTGAATTCTTCGAGCCCTTCTTGCTTTTTTCGACCTTGTCCGACCAGACTGCCTTGCTCCTGGCCGACTCCGAGAGCCGGCTTATATCCTTTTTAAGCTTTTCATTTTCATTTTTTTCAAAGCTGTCCTGCGCCTGTTTGTTTTCCCACCATGAAGAGAAATTTCCCTTCTGTATCTCGATATCTGCTCTGTTGATAGAGAGCACGTGATCAATACAGCTGTCTAATAGCGCTCTGTCGTGCGATACCAGAATAAAGCCCTTTTTCCTGTTCAGATACTCTCCCACTGCCTTTCTCGCCCTCTCATCGAGATGATTCGTAGGCTCATCTATCAGCAGAAAGCTG
>JBJELA010000282.1:0-1749 GCA_051878915.1 Candidatus Weimeria sp. | reverse complement strand
TGAACAGAGAAAACGATTCAATCAGGGAATTCAGGTCACTTACAGGCAAGTATGTCAGATCCTACATGGACAACAGGACAAAGATCAAAAAGCGTGATTCCATCGAAGTATTCAGGCAGCAGACAGCCGGTGTCAGGGAAGAGGGCGAGCGGTATTTAGCAGGCGAAAAGGAGATGAAGGAGAGGCAGGAGCAGATCGCGTTATTCCGGGATACTCTGGAGGATCTTTTTGAGAAAAAGCGTCGGCAAGAAGCTGAGCTTACTGTCGAGCGGGATGATATCACATACGAGATTGGCAGGCTGAATTATCAGAAGTACTCATCCGAAATCTATGAAAACGATGACAGAATACAGAAAAATGAGGAGAGAATTGCTGCTCTGCATGAGGATTGCAAAAGGCTTACTGACAAGCGAAACAGCACAGAGAGGAGCAGACATCTCCAGATCTGTGCCAGAGAACAGGATGAGATAAACGAGACTGTCAGAGAGAAAAAAAGCGCTGAAGAGCGGCTTTCGCTGCAGAGACAAAAAAATAAGGATAACGAGCCGGAACGTGAACGGATCGGTTCAGCGCTCGCGAGATACTATTCTGACTGCAGGGATGATACAGATGAAAAGATATCTGCCATTGATCAGCAGACAGAAGAGTGCAGGGATGCTATCAAAGGTCAGAAGAAACTGCTGGGTGAAAAGCAGACAGCAAAGCAGCAGGCTTCAATGGAGATAGGCGGTTACGATCAGATAATAGCGCTCTTTGGCGAGACTGAGCAGAAGTTTAACAGAAAGCACGAGAAGAATTTTTCCAGAAACATCCTGGGACTTTACGAAGATGGCGTTCTCACGGAGGAGAGACTTTCTGGAGAAGAGAAGCTTAAGGCGTGCGAAAGAGAGAAAAAATCGCTATCTGGTGAAAGACTTTCTATGAGTCAGAAGCTTGAATCGCTTACACACAGGACGGAGGAAGAAAAGAAGAGCCTGACGCTTACTGAGAGTGAGCTCTCACACAGCCTGGAAAAAAAGAAAAGGTTCGATGATCAGATAGAGGAGAGAAAAGGCATAATCAGATATTTTGACATTGCAGATCAGGATATCCTTGATACTGAAAGTATCTTAAAGGCTGCCAGGAAAAAACTTTCAGCTAATGAGGATATAAGGAAAAGCATGGAAATCTCCCTTTCAGTAAAGAAGAGAGAACTCAGGCAGCTTACCGGAGAAGAACCTGTAGAGCTTTCAGATGACTTCAAAAAGATGCTAGATGACGCCGGAATCTACTATGTATTTGGACTGAAGTGGCTTTCCAGTAACAATAATTCAGAAAGCCAGAACAGGATGTTAGTGGAGAAGTTCCCTTTTCTCCCGTATTCGCTTATCATCACGAAAAATGATATGAAGCGGCTTAATGAGATCAGCGAAAAGAAAAAAACCTCTATTCCGGTACCTTTCGTCATTCGGGAAGACATGAATATCAGCCGGGAGGACGGCTCTTCAGAGGCAGAGGAGAATTTGTTTACATTTGATAATGTGAGCTTTTATGTCTGCTTCAACCATGAGCTTCTCAATAAAAAAAGACTTGAAGAGCTTGTAGCTGCCAAAGGTGAGGAAATCCGCCGCGTTAATGACGCTATCGCTTCCCGGGAAGAAGAGTACAGACTGTACTACGACAAGTACGGTATTATCGCGAACCAGGAGATCAGCCGGGAAAACTGCGCAAAGCTCGATGCGAAGATAGAGGATTTAAAAGAGGAGGCAG
>JBJELA010000281.1:0-8249 GCA_051878915.1 Candidatus Weimeria sp. | reverse complement strand
AGTTCTTTGGTCCAGCCTCTGGAGCCTTCGGAGATGACGCCGATTTCTTTTTTGATCTCGTAATTGATGTCTGACATGATTCTGCCTCCTCCTGATAATGTTTTTCTTCAAGACATTTAACTGCTTTTTTATTTTTTGGAATTATTATACCACATTTTCTGGGAGAATTCTGGACAATCGCTATTTTTATTTATGTCAGGAAACTGACTTGCGTTTATTTTTCGTTTCTGCCAAGGTGCAGACCTGCGTTTATTTTTCGCTCCTGTCAGGTCTCTGGCCTGCGTTTATTTTTCATTCCCCTCAAGTGTCTATTTCGTCTCAGTATTCCGGCCTCTTGAGTATCATCGTGCCGATACTGTACTGATCTTTATTCTTGGAATAATCGACATCATCTTCATAGTACCACGGGTCATCTCCGTGGTTTTTAAGCACATGGAATTCCTGTGCCGGCGTAAAACCCTGCGCCAGAAGAAAAGCTTTCTTCCCATCTGCATTCTCACAGGTGTCGACTACCATCATCACATGCCCCGGACTTCCTGCGCGCAGGAAAATATCTCCGATCCTGATGTCCTTCAGATCGATCTTCTTTGATTCTGTATCCATCGACATAGTTCCGGCATAGTTGAATACGATATGCAGATATTTTATGAAGGTCTCATCTGAATCGTCTGCCTGTGCCGATTTCGTCCAAGATACCCTGTTGCCATTCACGCTGATCCTGTAACCCTGCTTCCATTTGGAATACGATGCTAAAAAACCATTGGTGAAGTGGAAAGCAATCCTGTCGTCCTTGCCAATGCTGCGGTAATACTCTGCATATACCCTCATGATCGAATCCGCGCATTGCTGCAGATCCACATTTTCAAGCGGAAGCTTGAAAACAGCCGCGTGTCTGCCATTATCATTTTTCACAGAGCCATCATAGAGAAGTATCGGGCTGCCGTCCTTCTTCATCTTATAGTTTCTCAGGAATTCCCCAAGACTGCCTTCAGCTTCCTTTGTGCGTGTATATCCTTCCGGTGTATTTATCCTCGTCTCAAGAGTCTTCCCGTCTGGATTTATAAAATTATTCTTCTTATCGTTTTTACCTGATTCAGATGAAGATGATGTCACAGCTTTTTCAGATGATCCTGTGCTATTGCCGGATGTCCGGCCGGGCTTTGATGATATGCTGCCACATGATGACAGAAGCATCACGCCTGTCAGCAACATTGCAGTCAGTATCCTTCTCATCTGTATGCGTTCATTTTTCATTCTCATCAAGTGTCTCCCTCAGATACTCCACGTAATCGTCCTTCACGTCCTGCGGCTCCGAGATCCGGATGCCGGCGCCGAAGAGCCAGCCGTAGAACTGGCGGCTGACGGTTACCGTGACTGTTGCGTTTATCTGAACAGGAGAGTCAGGTGCGAGGAAGAGCGAGATGTCTTTTCCGAAGCGGTCGATTATGATGCCGGCTTTGGATTTGTCACAGGTGAGGGTGACAGTCCTGTCGTGGCCTGTGAACATGCCGAAGCTGCGCTTTTTCAGGTTCTTCAGATAGTCCTTTGGAAGCGTCTGCTTCTCTATCTCCTCATCAAGTATTTCGACCTTCTGCATTTTATCTACTCTGTAGGTCTTGATATGCTCCTCTGTCTCAGCGGAGTAGCTTATCATATAGTAAAAGCCGTCATTATATACCATGGCGAAGGGATCGGCTTTGTAGCCGGTCTTCTTGTTCTTGGTCATGACGAGCCTCTTTTTTTCATTCCAGTGGTAGTAGCTGAATCTGAGTTTTTTCCCCTGGGAGATGGCTGAAAGGATCCGGTCTATATTATAAAATACCGCTTCATCGTCTGACTTCGGGCAGTACAGATGGGAGCTCTGCTCGTAAATCTCTGCGGACTGGTTTTTGCTGGCGAGCTTCAGTAATTTTTCTATGAGCCGTTTGTTCTGTTTTTTTGTGATCGAATGTGATGACTGCACCATATCGACTAAGAGCTTTACCTCTGAGACCTCAAACGGGCGCGACAGCATCTGGTATCCGCCATGCTGGCCCGGGATCTGCCTGATCTCGATTCCGCTGTCCGGCAGGCTGCTCAGCTCGGCCAGGTTCTCCAGCTGCTTTTTTACTGTCTTCCTGTCCGGCTCGATGTCATATCGTTCTCTCAGGATCCTTAAAATCTCAAGCTGTGGGAGGTAATGTCCTTCCTCCTCGTCTGTGTTGTCTCTTAAAATGCAGTACAGGTAGTATAAGATGCGTGATGTGTTGCTGTAGTCCCTTTTCATATCAGGCCTCCCGCGGATTGTGTGTCTTGATCTGTGATTTTCGGATTGTCTTCACATACCATTCCGTCAGAATTTATTTTGGTATGTATTCGTTTTTTTCTTCGTGATAATTATGCTTTCACAGAAATCATTATATCACAAACACTATGATTATGGGGACAGAGTTTATTTTTCCAAGATGTTCCTTTTTTACAAGACCTGAAATTATCCGACTGATATAATACTCAAAAGAACAAAAAAGAGCAGCAATGGCGATGCATTTGTCACTGCTGCTCTTTTTATTATATCCAAAAGGAGGTATCACGGTATGACTAAAGGACTTATTGCAGTAATAATTATTCTGATGGTAATTGTGCTTGCCATCGCCACGAAACGATGTCTGGAGGTGCTGATTCTAGGCTCTCTGCTTCCGTTTCTTTTCGTTTACGGGCCGAAGTGCCTTTCGAAGTGGAGCAGCGCTTTTCAGCAGAGTCTGGCAGACAACGTTTACATCGTAGTCGTCTGCAGCATGTTCGGCGGGTTGATCGCACTGCTGACCGCTTCAAAAGGAAGCTATGGTTTCCAGAAAATCATCAGCAAGCTGTGTAACACCGAACGAAAGACCCTGTTTACGACATTTATTCTTGGTCTTTTGATTTTCGTAGATGATTATCTGAATGTGTTGACCATCGGTGTCTGCATGAAGGGTGTGTATGATAAACGAAAACTTCCAAGAGAGGCGCTCGCCTACATGCTTGACGCTACCGGCGCTCCTGTCTGTGTCCTGCTTCCATTCTCTACCTGGGCTGCCTTCTATTCCAGCCTGTTTATCAAGCAGGACAGCATAAAGGCTATGGGATTCCACGATGGCCTGGCAGCTTATATGTCTGCTGTCCCTTATCTGTTCTATCCATTCTTTACCCTTGCCATAGTTGTTCTCTTCTGCGCAGGTATCATGCCGAAGCTGGGCGGTATGAAGAAGGCCTACGAAAGAGTAAGGACCACTGGTATGGTCTACAGCGAAAAGAGCCGCAGATTCAACCACGACGCAGATATCGATGAGGATGCAGATGGAAACATCCTGGATTTCTTAATCCCTATGGGTATTCTCGTAGCCTTAGCCATCATCACAGGCGACCTTATCATGTCTGTTGTAGCATCTCTTGTCGTCTGTTTCTTCCTTTATATCCCAAGAAAGGTCATAAAGTTCGATGATTTCCTGAACCTGATAATCAAGGGTGTTGCAGATATCCTTCCTATGAACATCCTCTTAGTCATCACCTTCACTATGGAAGCTGGCCTTGAAAAAATGGGTATGACCGATTTCATCATCAAAACGATGGAGCCTCTGCTTTCAGCATCTATTTTTCCAATGATCACCTTCATCCTCGTGGCTTTGCTCACCTTTACCACCGGTTCACTTTGGGGAATGTGTGCTATAGTAGTTCCTATAGTCTTCCCATTAGGTGCTGCCCTTGGTGCCAATATGACCCTCGTAATGGCTGCCGTTATCTCTGGTGGCGCTTTCGGAAGCCACGCCTGCTTCTACACTGACGCTACGCTGCTCTCTTCACAGAGCGCCGGCATCGACAATATGGAACACGCGATATCGCAGCTGCCGTACGTCGCGATTGCAGCTGCTGGAACCGTGGTAAGCTACGGTGTATGTGGCTTCATCTTGTAAAAATAAACGCTGATCAGAAGAAAAGGAGTATTTCACATGAGCAAAAGCAAATATGTAATAACTGTAAACAGGCAGTTTGGAAGCATGGGCCGGCCTATTGCAAAGCTCCTGGCTGAAAAACTGCAGATTGGATACTATGACAGAGATTTGATCGATGAGGCTGCAAAGGAGCTAGGGCTCCCGGCCTCCGTAGTAGATAAGGCTGAGGAAAAGGCTGACAGCCGTGTCTTTATCCCGTTCAGAAATATGGCCTATCCGCTGGGGCGAGGCGAGGAGCAGATGCAGGAAAAAATATTCGAAGCCCAGGAGAAACTTATCCGCTTTCTCTCTGAAAACGAGACCTGCGTTATCGTCGGCCGCTGTTCTGACTATGTCCTTGCTGACAGGCCTGACTCCATCCACATCTATATCTATGCGCCGTTTAAGGACCGCCTCAAAAACAGTATTGAGGATCTTAAGATTCCTGAAAAGGAAGCCCGCAGGATGATCAAAGAAGTGGACGAGGCAAGGGATAACTACCAGATGCGCTATGCTGGTTACCACGCCTATGATCCGATTTACAAGGATCTGATGATCAACTCAAGTCTTTACGGTGTCGAAGGTACTGCTGATTTTCTGGCTGATGCAGTAAGAAGAAAGTTTGGTGAGTGATATGGATAAGCTTATTGTCAGCAAAAATATTTATACTGTAACGAATGGTCTTATAGATGGTGCGATAGGAATCACCGGTGAGAGGATTTCATACGTCGGGCCTGTGGACGATGCCGAACCCACTCCTGATACAGAGGTTATTGACTTAGGTGACCAGTTCGTTATGCCTGGTCTTATCGAGGGGCATACACACATGATGCCTTACAGGAGACAGATTGATTTTTCAGGTGCTTCTTCTCTTGAGGAGTGTCAGAAACTGATTGCTGATTTTCATAGGGAATATCCTGATGAGAATCCTGTTGTCGGTGAGAAATGGTTCGAGGCAAACTGGGGTGGCAAGCTGCCTTCAAAGGAAACTGCTGACGCTGTTCTTCCAGATGTTCCTTTCTGGGCTGGTGACATGGAGATGCATCGTGTCTGGATGAATTCCGCTATGATGAAGAAGCTCAACCTCTCAAAGGACACTATCGATACTTTCAGCAAGGGCCGTCCTCAGATGGTCGCTGTCGATGACAAGGGTGAGCCTACCGGTATTGTCCGCGATGAAGTGGCTATGGATCTGATCCTCTCCTGCTCGGTTGAGCCTGATGAGGAGAATATTGGAAAAATGTTCGATGTCTGGACTCATTACGGTGTGACCTCCATTAACGACATGGATTTTTTCACAGCTGATTCTCCGATCCTTCTGATTACAAAAAAGCTTCTCGACAAATCCCATCTGAATGTCCGCGTTTTTTCTTCTCTGGATGCAAAGCTTGCTACTGACGATTCTATCGAAGAAGGCAAGGCTTATATGAATTCCGATATGTTCCGTCTGAATGCGCTGAAATCATTCTTAGATGGTACTGCCGCCGGATTTACCGCCTATATGCTGAAGCCGTATAAAGACACTGACTGCATAGGTGCCTCATACAGAACCGAGGATGAACTCTTCGGTTTTATCCAGCTGGCAGATGCTCACGGTCTTGCCACCCACTTCCATGCCTGTGGTGACGCGTCTGTTCGTCAGGCTCTTCACGCCTACCAGAGGGCCGCTGCCTGTGGTATTCCTCTGACTGAGAAAAACAGCATTGAGCACTTAGATACTGCTCTGCTCTCCGATGTAAAGGAGGCTGCAAAGCTTGGTATCACTCTGAACATGACTCCTGACTTCTTAGCTCCTACGCAGAAATGGAGCGATAACCCTTACATAGGCATCTATACTGACGATGTAGAAAATACTGAGCTCTACTCTCTGGGATCATTTATAAATACTGGTATCAATGTTTCCTTTGGTACTGACGGCACCGCCAGCTCCATGAACCCGATGGACCAGTTCTACCGCGCTGTTACCAGACGGGCTAACGACGGTTTCCCTGTTGGTGGCTTCCGTCCTGAAGAGGGTATCAGTATCGAGAAGGCCATCTACTGTTACACGATGGGTAGTGCAAGAAGCATTGGAATGTCCGATTCTCTTGGCTCTATCGAGACCGGCAAATACGCTGACATCAGTGTATTCGATACAAATCTTCTGACCGCTGAGCCTGATGATATAAAGAAGGCCAAGGCCACAATGGTAATATCCAACGGACGGGTGGTGTTCGGATGATGGGATTTTATTTGAGATGAAATTCCTGGTGACCTGATGTGCTTTTATTTTTACCTGAAGAATTTAAATGACAGCCTGGCTGCGTTCAAATGATTATGAGTTTCTTCAGATAGTTCTCATCAGAAACGAAATCGTCACAGCGTTTTGGTGTCATAGACAGATATTTCTTGAAAAAGTGCAGCAGATGGGACTGATCATAAAATCCGAATTCGTCCACAAGGCTCTGGTAATCGACTTCAGTCATCCCGCCTCTGAACCGGGCGATGATATTCTGAAGTCTTATGATATCTGAGAAGGTCTTTGGAGTCATACCGTAAGCATCCTTAAATACCCTTGTCAGATGCCTCCTGCAGTACCCACTGTCCTCGGCTATATCTTCTATGGAGCAGCAGCCTTCAATCTGAAGTATTTTTTCCATAATGCCACGGGCCTTTTCATTATCTGCCTCATCCGAGTAAAGAGGCAGATATGATTTCAGAAAAATATCGATCATCTGGTAGAAGTCCCCGGACTCAAACATTCTTTTATAGGTATCCGGAAGCTGTTCACACTCGATATCCTTCCCCACTGCATCTGAGAATGACATCTGCTTATCCTCTGTAATGAAGCAACCCGGCCTGAAGCGGATTCCAAAATACCGCACTCCGGCATTCAGGTAAAGCCGTCTTGGTGAAAATCCCGTCCCGCAGACTGTAAGTGTCGGATTATCTTCATCACAGCACATCAGAATAT
Organism: Candidatus Weimeria sp.; assembly: GCA_051878915.1. Lineage (GTDB taxonomy): Bacteria > Bacillota > Clostridia > Lachnospirales > Lachnospiraceae > Weimeria. Next base: position 1,349 of record JBJELA010000281.1, on the reverse strand, counting down.
CCACACAGCCGTCTGGGATTCCCAGCGCCTTCGCTCCATCATTTTCTGCTTTAAATGTATAAAAATGCGATATCCCGCACTTATCAGCCACATGTCTCATATAGTGAGACGTGGCATTCAAAAAAAATGGCTGGTACAGCATATCCTTTCCTCCATTCAGATAGCAAAAAAAGGCGCTGATCCTCTGATCAGCGCCTTTGCTTATTCGTATTTATACTACTGTTAATAGTTATTGTCAAGGTAATTTTTCTCTAAAGAGACTTTCAATGGCTTTGGAAATGCCCTCGAATATCTTGGAAGATATACGCATAAGATAGCTATATCCAACAACCGGATCATCTCTGTCAGTGAAACCCATACGACATTCAGTGCCCGTGCCAAGAAGACCTGATCTTTGTGAAAAGTCTTGATATTATACACACTTTTGTGTATAATATATTAAGGAGGAATAAATGAAACCACATGACATTGCTATTAAAGAGCTGGAAGCTGCGGGATATGAATTTGCCAGACATGGAGCTAATCATGATCAGTTCCGCAACCCAAAGCTTCGAAAAACAATTCCATTAAAAAGGCATGACTTTGATGAGGACGATCTTCGGTATATCCGTAAAGAAATCAAACGAAATCAGTCAAATTCATGAAAAAGGAGGCTCATTATGAAATATATCTATACCGCTGTCTTTACTCCGTCTGATGACGGAAAAAAATACTATGCCCGCATTCCTGACCTTGATGGGTGCATCACAACTGGTCATGATCTCAGCGATGCCATCGAGCAGATAACCGATGCTGCTTCAGGATGGCTTGTTGTCGCAGAGGATAATGATGATCCTATAACACCACCAACTCCGCAGGATAAGATTGAAACTCCACAGGGATCATTAAAATCACTTATTCAGATAGACACCCTTGCTTATCGTGCAAAGACTGATACTAGAGCTGTTCGGAAAAACGTTTCCCTTCCAGCATGGATGGCTGCAATGGCCGATAAACGCCATATAAACTGCTCTCAGATATTACAGGATGGGCTGATGCAGCGCCTGGGATAAATTTTTTGCATATTTCATGTGCAAAATTTGAATTATTTGATTAGGTGTGATACCGGATTTTACCAATAAAGTTTTGGAATGAGTGTTATAATGTCTTTGTTATAAGGAGGCTATTTCATGAAGAAAAATTTTGGTGCTAAACCTTTTATCTACCCACAGCCTGTTCTTATTGTGGCTTCTTATGGCGAGGATGGTTCTGTGGACGCTATGAATGTGGCTTACGGCGGCGTGGTGAATTCAAACAGGATCCAGATCAATATCGGCGCAAGGCACAAGTCCTCTGAGAATATCAGGGCT
>JBJELA010000280.1:0-1756 GCA_051878915.1 Candidatus Weimeria sp. | reverse complement strand
ACCACCTTTGAAAAGCCCGCCAGAGTCCTTTTGATAAAAGCATCGCGGCTTTCACCTCCAGGGATCTGACCTGTGCAGCCTCCATCAACCCAGCTGCGGTATTCCGCGTCATTTTTCATCTCTTCAAAGTTTTTCCCTTCGAAGATTCCAAAGTCCATTTCATTTAACTCATCAACCACGATCCTCTTGTGATAGAGTCTCGGATAGATAAGCTTTGCAGTATTCTGGCAGCGGAGCGCGGGGCTTGTAAAAAGCAGGATCGCGTTCGGATAGTTGCGTTCATTTTTCTTAAGTATTTCCGCCGCTTCAGTCGTAAGCGTCTCCTGGCTTCTTTTTCCTATGTACCGTTTCTCAAGGTTTCCCTTTGTCTGTCCGTGCCTTACGATGATGATCCGCAGTCGTTTTTTCATATGTCAGGCTCCAAAGAATTCGATTATTTTTGATATCGCAAGGTCCATGAGCTTCGGATCTGTGAATGGATGATCAGCGTTTTCTATAACCTCGTATTCGATCACATTGTTGTCGCAGAATTCCTCAATGTCCTCAACGCTCGTGTACTCGTCCTTTGATCCGGCGATTATCATTATGTCATCAGCATAGTCGAGAAAGTCCATGGCATAGACATCATGAGCCTTTACCTCATCCAGAAACTCCTGAGTCATTTTTATTTTTCTTGTAAAGCCACGGGTGATATCCCTGCCCTTTCTTAAGGTCTTCCACTCATCCTCGGAAATTCCGTCCGCAAAATTCTGATACATATGGAGAGCAGGGACACGAAACGCGATTTTTGTAAAAGGATTGCCCTTTTCATTCAGGTACAAAAGCGTGATATATCCGCCAAGGCTCGTGCCATAAGCATAAACCCTCTCTGCGCCGAGATCGCCAGTAGCATGCTCTATCACCATCTGATAATATTCTATAAACTCAGACAGAATCATGCGGTTTCTGGCGTCCTCGCCGTGACACGGCCAGTCAAAGGTAATGACGCCAAAATTCTTATACTTTGCGGTTATCCTCTCCGCGAATTTCTTCGTAGCGTGATTTTCCTTATTTCCGCCAAATCCATAGGTCGCGATGACTATATCCGTTACTGCCTTCGGATCCTTGCCGCAATAATACAGGCACCTTACCGAATATCCTTCTTTATTTATATCAAACTTCTTTTCCATGTAAACACCTTCCTTCACCGTATGATAACGCAGAATGCAAATTTTCTCAATAAGTGTTATACTGCTCTCATGCTTGAATTTAAGAATTTGGAAATCGGATACAATAATTCTCCTCTGGTAAAAATACCGGATATGACGATTGACGCCGGACAGATCATAAGTGTTGCCGGACCTAATGGCTGCGGAAAATCTACGCTTCTTAAGACTATCACCTGCTCGCTGCCTGTCGTTGGAGGGGATATTTTTTTAAGAACTAAAGATGGTGACAAAAAAAGCCTCAGGTCTATTGACCGTGAGACTGCCGCGAAAAATATCTCCGCTCTGTTCACCGACCGGATCAAAGGAAACGGCCTGCGCTGCTCTGATATTGTGGCTGCCGGCAGATACCCTTACACCGGTTTTTTCGGGAAACTCTCTTCGCACGACACTGACGTCATCAGGCAGTCGATGTCACTTACAAATACAGCTGAGATTTCCAACAGACCATTTGACGCGCTAAGCGACGGCCAGAAACAGAGAGTGCTTATCGCCCGCGCCATCTGCCAGGAGCCGGAGGTTTTAATACTTGATGAGCCAACTGCTTTTCT
>JBJELA010000279.1:0-8266 GCA_051878915.1 Candidatus Weimeria sp. | reverse complement strand
ATACACAAAAATCCATGTGTAATAATAATATCCCTATCTGAGAATAAGTACAATGTCTGTATCAGCTTTATCCGTTTATTTTCTGACCGCACAGGACGCATACAAAAAAAAGCCGCCATGCATAAAGCACGGTGGCATACGTTTAATTCACGTTAGAAAACATTTATTTTTATAAGGCAGCTCTGTAAAAAAATGAACCCTTCCATTTGAAGAGGAGCAGAAATAACGCCGCTCCCATCACAAATACCAGAGCTGTCATCACGGCTGCAGCCGGGAAAAGTACGCTGATATGAAGAAGCGTCGGGAACAGATGAAGCGCCGCGAACGTCCCGATGACCATCGTCACACAGATGAAGGTACGGAGCGGCGTGAACGGGATACAGCTTTTTATCACGGCAGACATGGTGGTAAGAATCAGCAGATAATACATCATGGTCTGCTTTATTTCTGCAGAAAAAGGTGTGAAAAGCCCGATGAACATCATCATGCAGACGGCTGTCAGCGCAAAAGGAAAGGCATTTCCGAAAGCCTTCTTCAGGAAGCTTCCGCGGATCTTTTCCGTATCCGACTCGATGATCGTGATGAAGGACGGATATGCCTCCATCGCCGCGTCGATAAGAGTGATCTGTATCGGAATAAACGGGAACTCCTGCAGGGTTATAAGACAGATAAACGACAGCAGTACCGAGTAGATCGTCTTTATGAAAAATACTCCTGCGGTTCTGGTCACGTTATTTACGACCTTTCTGCCCTCGAGGACTACCTGAGGCAGATGCGTAAAGTCAGATTCGAGAAGGACTATCTGTGAGATCTGACGGCTCGCATCGCTTCCCTCGGCCACCGCAATCGAGCAGTCGGCCTTGCGCAGGGCAGGCAGATCATTGACACCGTCTCCGGTCATCGCAACGCGGTGTCCGTTTTTCTGCATGGCTTCTACTAATTTCTTTTTCTGCTCAGGCGTCACTCTCGCGAAGACGTTGTATTTTTCACAGAGGACGCGGTAGTTCACATCGCTTCCGACCTCTGACATGTCCACTGCCCTGTCCCAGTACCTGACTCCGGCTTTTTTCGCGATCATAGATACAGTCTTTACATGGTCGCCGGAAATGACCTTTACCTCTATTCCTTCCCTGTCGAAAAAACCAAGCGCCTCAGCGGCGTTTTTTCTGATATTATCCTCAAGGGTTATCAGGTAGAGCGGAACTACATCATCCGGAATATTTTCCCTGTCAGGTGTGCCAGACTCCGAGTATCCGACTGCTAAAAGCCTGTAGCCCTGCTCCAGTGCCTGCTCTGCATCCTTTGTGCAGGAGCCGGGGATCTTCTCGGGAGCTCCGAGATACACGGTGCCGTTTGCTCCAAAACTTACAGCGCCCCATTTTCTCTTTGAAGAAAAAGGAATCCTTCCCGTCGGCTTTGCCGCCAGATAAGGGGTGAATTTTTTCTTCAGGGCTTCGATGGTCGCGTTGTTGTCATCACTCGCGGCCAGATATGACGAAAGCAGGTCCTCCGCGTCGTCCTGATCAAAGTCCGCTCCTCCAAGAAAATCAGCCTTCTTTACCTTCATCTTTCCGTCAGTCAGAGTGCCTGTCTTATCAAGACAGAGCACATCCACGCGGGCCAGTGTCTCGAGGGAATAGATATTCTGCACGAGGATATTTTTCTTAGCGAGACGGATAACTCCGTTGGCCAGGGAAACCGTGATCAGAAGCACGAGTCCCTTCGGAAGCATTCCGAGAAGCGCCGCGGATGTCGATACTACTGCCGCATTCACAGCGTCGCCTCTTAAGAAAAACGCCTCGAGGAAAAGCAGGATCCCCAGCGGAACGATCAGATATCCGGTGAAGTGGGTGACTTTTTTCATCGAGGAGAGCAGCTCGCTTCCTCTGGCCTGTTCCTCCTTTACCTCGTCCTGCAGCTTCTGTATGTAATTTTCTCCTGAGGCCTTTGTGACTCTGGCATAACACTTTCCGGAGATTACTGAGCTGCCTGACAGCAGGCTGTCTCCGGCTTCCTTTACTATCGCGTCGCTTTCTCCTGTAAGCAGCGACTCGTTCACTTCGATCGAGCCGGAAAGCACAACAGCGTCGCTTACTATCTGCCTTCCGCTCTCAAGCACCATCACGTCGCCCTTTACGACATCCTCCGGTCCGGCGCTTTTTTCCTCGCCGTTCCGGATCAGAGTCACCTGCGGACGGTTCAGGAGCGAAAGCCTGTCTAAAAGCCTTTTTGCCTTTAATTCCTGGAATATGTCGATAACGATATTCAGCACTATTATCGCCAGAAAAAGCATATTCGTATATGCCTTCACGATGAATAACAGCGCCGCAATCGAGAAATTCAGCAGATTAAAAAGTGTGAATACATTCTCCTTTATGATCTGCCATGTAGATCTGGTAATCGTGTGAACAGGCTGTTTTTCCTGTTCACGGGTTCTCTCCTCTAAAGCCTGCTCTTCCGTCAGTCCTGTAATTTCTGTGTCCATAATGATCATCTCCTATATCTGTTTCAACTTCTATAAGAGAATAACCTGTCACAATAAACTGATCTGTAAAAAGAGTTAAACTGTTTATAAACTTTATGGCTGATAAGCCTTTTCACTGTCCTCGTGCATTCTCCCTGAGATCAGCCTCTGCAGCCTGCTGCCAAGGAATCCTGCCATGATCCCGATAAGGAGTCCTGCAAGCACATCTGTCGGATAGTGGACATACAGGTAAAGCCTCGAAAAGCTGATAATGGAAGCCAGCACACAGGCCGGTATCCAGAGCTTCTTCCCTGAGAAAAACAGCGCTGCCGCCACCGCAAATGAGGCTGACGTATGTCCAGACGGGAACGAATAATCGAGCGGCTTTTTGATTAGAAGCGTCACCGCAGTGTTCACCTCGAACGGTCTCGCGCGGGCCACCAGCGGCTTTAATACCAGATTGCAGGCAACCGCGTCCACGATAAGCGCGAGCGCCATGGCAAATCCTGTCTTTCTGGTCTTCGGGTTAAAAAGCATCACCAGAGTGAATACTATCCAGATGAATCCGCCGTTTCCGAGCCTCGTGAAAAATACCATCACGGCGTCCATAACGTCGCTTCTCATATGGTTCTGTATAAAATCAAGAAACTCAATCTCCATAATTATCCTCCTATCTCGCGTTAAAGCGGTAACCGGCACCCCAGACTGTCTCTATATAGCGTGGGTTTGAAGGATCTTTTTCCAGCTTTTCCCTGAGCCGGTTGATATGCACTGCCACTGTAGCGTTGTCTCCCATCGCCTCATATCCCCAGACCTTTTCGTAGAGGGTTTCCCTGTCGAAAACGACATCCGCGTTCATCATCAGAAAAAGCAGCAGCTCGTACTCCTTGTTCTTTAGCTCTACTTCTTTCCCGTCTACATAGACTCGGCGCGTGGCTGTGTTGACACTGATGCTTCCTATCGTGATCTCAGGCGGCGTCCTGTCCTCTCCCGCCAGTCTCTCGTACTGCGCAAGGTTCGCTTTAACCCTGGCTACAAGCACTCCCGGTGAAAATGGCTTCTCTATGTAGTCATCGGCTCCAAGGCCTAAGCCTCTTATTTTTTCAATATCCTCATGCAGGGCCGTCACCATCAGGATCGGGATCTTAAGCTTCTCCCTGAGCTTCCTGCAGATCTCGAATCCGTCCATTCCCGGAAGCATAAGGTCGAGAAGTATCAGGTCAAAATCTCCGTTCAGGCCGGCCTCGAGTCCTGCGATCCCATCGGATACGATAGTCACGGAAAAGCCGGCGATCTCAAGATAGTCCCTTTCTATCGCGGCTATCGACTCGTCATCCTCTATTATAAGTATCTTACTCATCTGACTTTTCCTTCTCCTCAAAAGTGATCCGTATCTCAAGTCCTCCCGCTTCAGAATGGAAAGCCTGCGCGTATCCGCCCATCTGCCGTACCGCCGATGAGACTATCGCAAGTCCCAGACCGCTGCCCTGGTGCGGGTTCTGTCTCGCCTTATCACTTCTGTAAAAAATCTCGAACAGGTGAGGAAGAGCGTCATCGTCTACTCCCGGCCCGTCATCAGCGAACGAGAGAATAACCCGGGGTCCCTGCCTGTGCAGTGATATTTTCAGGCTGCCGTGTTCCCTGTTCTTGTATTTCAGGGAATTTTCGATGATATTGGCTGTGATCCTCTGCAGGTAGAACGGATCTGCTTCAAGCGTCACTTCCTCCATATCAGTCGTGATATCAAGGCCCTGCCGGCTGCAGTCCGCCTTCATATGACCCGCTGTCTCACCTACTACGTCATCAATCCGGATCATCTGCAGCTTCGGCTTCTCACCGATCTCCATCTTGGAGTACATGAAAAGCTCTGAAACTATGTGCTCGAGATCGAGTGCCTTTTCCCTGATTGTCTCAAGATATGACCTCTGCTTCTCAGGAGTGTTGGCGATGCCGTCTAAAAGTCCCTCGACATAACCCTGGATAGAAGTCAGCGGAGATCTGATATCGTGAGAAATACCCGCGATCAGCTCCTTTCTGCTCTTCTCCTGGTTCTCGATCCGTATCACCATCTCCTTCAGATGTCCGGCCATCTCGTTAAAATCACGGCATACCGGCCCGAACTCGTCATCCCGGTCGTATTCTATCCTGAAATCCAGGTTGCCCTCGCCCAGCTCGTGCACCCCGTTCACCAGGATATCCAGCGGCTCTTCGATCTTCTCCCAGACAAATTTCGTCAGGAACCTGTTCGTTAATAGTATAGAAAGGAATATTGTAAAAAGTATGACTATCCCGGACAGAGCCACCGCAGCCTTCAGCTCGCTGAAAGAGCCATGCTTCGCGTAATCTCCGGTCAGATACATCCTGTAGGTGGCCCCGTCCAAGGCCATGCTCCTTGAAAAAAGCATCCGTCCGTCCTTTGCGATGCTGCCCTCGTTACCCATGACTCTGGCCGCCCTGATAAGCTTCGCGTCAGCCGGATTGCTATCTCCGTACTTATACTCACTGCCCTTATCTGTCTCTACCAGAAGCGTCAGATTATTTCTTTTAAGTATCGCCTCCACTGACGAGTAGCCTTTGCCGTCCTCTATGGCCTCCTTGACGCCCTCCGAAATCGCGGCTCCCGCGACCTCGAACTCGTCCTGGTCCTTTATGCCCATCCCCATTCCGTGGATCAGCCCGAACCAGATAAAAGCCACACACAGCACACCGATCAGCATAGTCGCAATAACCGGGATCACTATCATCATAATATTTGATAAAAATAGCCGTTTCTTAATAGTCATCTTTTACCACCTTTTGAAACAGTATATCACAGTTTTCCCCGCCGGTTATAAACTCCACTTAAACAATTTATTACCTTTTATGTAGTAACTGGGATTTGCCTACGTGTGAAAATGGAAAATTAAAAAGAGCCAAAGGCTCACCTCTTAGGTATAATGTAAATCGACCAAAATCAACATAATGCCAGAGAGGATGAACAAATGGCTCAACTCAATATTACATTAAATCAGAACAAAATTCTACAACTTTTTTCCAAAGATCACGATCAGGCATTCCAAAGCCCATCTTAGAGAGGCCTGTGCATTGTGGGTATCATATACGATCACTTCATATGTGCCTTTTTTCAGAAATGATACGCCGAAGCCCCCATCAATTACTTCAATGTCTTTGTCATTGGCTGTAGATTTGTCAATGGCTGTTCTGCCTGTTCGGCGCCTTCATTCCAATAGTAAAATGAGATCGCCATTCTTCTGCTGTGGCATATATGCTGACAAATGATGCTGTAGATACACCGAGGATGTTCATCTGCAACAGCCGCCCGAGGCGTTTCGGGAAGTCATATACAGCTGACATGCTTGTGGCCTATTACAGCAGGGGATGTGACTCGAAGCAGCTGTTTGACGGATTTGAGATAAGTCAGGACCCTGATTTTGAGAAGTACCTGAATAAGTATGACCTGATCCGTTTTGATGTGCAGTGGTGCAGGTCGGTGGCGAATTCCAGAGATGAGGATACCATTGACTATATCAACAGGGCAGTGTCTGCTGAGATGGCAGAAGAATATCCTGATGTGGGACTTTCCGGCGATGAAGCGTTATATGAGGCGATGAGCAGGGTACATACAGAGACTGGCAGGCGCTTTGTCGTGATAATAGATGAGTGGGACAGGCTTATAAGGGATGATTCGTCAGAACCCGGACTGGCAGATCGGTATATAGATTTCCTGCGCGGCATGTTCAAGGGAACGGATCCTATGGAGTACATCGCACTTGCATATATCACGGGTATCCTTCCTATCAAGAGACAGAGGACACAGTCCGCGATGAACAATTTCACGGAATTTACGATGATACAGCCTGCGGTGATGTCAAGGTTTATGGGCTTTACTGATGAAGAAGTCAGAGCGCTCTGTGAAAATTATGACGGAGATTACAATGAGATAAGGAAATGGTATGATGGGTATCTGATCGGTGATTATCAGGTGTATAATCCGAAGGCAGTTTCTGACAGATTGAATTATGGCAAGAATGGAAGCTGGATCAATACTTCAAGTTTTTCTTCTGTAAAGCAGTATATCAGCCTGAATTTCGAGGGGATGCGCGATGATCTGATAGACATGATAGCAGGCAACAGGGTGAGGGTGGATGTATCGACTTTTGAGAACTATACTGATATCGATGCTTTCAAGAGCAAGGATGATGTGTTTACCTATCTGATACATCTCGGATATCTCGGGTATGATCAGAAAAAACATGAGGCATTTGTCCCGAATGAAGAGATAAGGCAGCTACTGGGAGCTGAACTGAAAAGAAGCGGATGGAGCGAATTTTTAAATTTTGCAAAGGAATCAGATGAGCTATTCGAGGCAACTGTAGAGGGGGATAATGAAGCTGTCGCAAAAGAGATCGAGAAGATACACGACAGGTTTGCCTCAGCCATCTGGTATAATAACGAGAATTTTCTTGCGGCCACGATAAGCATAGCCTATCTGTCTACGCTTCGGTATTATTTCAAGCCGTTTCGTGAGATGCCGGCTGGAAAGGGATTTGCGGATATAGTATACTTGTCGCTTCCGGAGAATCTAGGGGATATTCCGGCACTTATCATCGAGCTTAAATGGAATAAAGATGTGCGTACGGCAATGGACCAGATAAAGGAGAGAAATTATCCTGAATCAGTGGCAGACTATACCGGTGACATGATCCTTGTCGGCATCACATATGACAAGAAGACGAAGAAGCATGAGTGCGTGATTGACGCAACAGAGAAGAGATGATCAGATCATAATTAAACTATTTGATGTTAGAATATAAATAGTACAAGTTCTTTTTATTCTAATGACATTATACAGATCAACTCTGTGACAGACAATGGGATTAATGCTGTGTCATTCTGGGATGGCTATAACAGTAATTGGAATCTGCCTACGTGGGAAAATAGAAAATTACGGAAATCACACGTAACAGAATGGTCGAGCACAGCTTTGAATTGATAATACTGCCTGATCTTAACGGAGGACCGGATGGGCGAAGTTAAAAAATGTCTGGGAAATGTCCTAGCACTCTTCAGTAGTATCCGAACATAATGTTATGCCTCGCTTTTTTTGTTTAATGAAAACGTAATCTCCATAAGCTCCTGAGCCACTTCTCTGTCCTCAATCCTGATCAGACTGTCATCTTCTTTTGCACGTGACAGGAAGTTAATACTGCCATACCATACGAGTCTTCCATCTATCAGAGTAAAATGCTCATGCATTCTTTCACGTATGCACACTCTGAATCCAGCCTTTTTCATTCTTTCTATGAGTTTTTCTGTTTTATCGACTCTGTCGTCAGGATAGTCCCTTGGGTCAAGAGTTACCACCGTAACTTTTGCACCTTCTTGCTGTGAAGATTAAACTTCATCCACAAACTTTATAGAACAGATTTACATGCTTTTCTGTAATATTAACCGGAACAATCCTACTCCCCTGATCTGTCACAATTGTATTGTCATCCTGTACTTTCTGAACAGATTTGTATGGGATACCTGCCTTCTCCAGCAGACTTTTCAGATATGCATTTTCTTTTTCAAGCTCATCAACTTTTGTTTCAAGAGCCTTCAAATCCTGTTCAGGCATACGTTCCAGCTTTCAGTATCATTTACCAATTATATCAATGATAATATCATAATTCATAAAAATTATCCATGTTCAGAACTGGCAAATGGTACGGAAAATAAGAGTAAGCACGCTGTGAATTTCCGTACGTAAGCGTCAAATAGCCAGCGTCTTTTTTTACGGACGCTGGCTATGCTATGCTT